>NZ_JASCXL010000209.1:0-5992 GCF_030010595.1 Streptomyces sp. CC224B
CTCCTCGGCGCGGCGGACGCGGCCCGCGCGGCCGCCGGGGCGCCCCTGCCGGAGGCCGAGCGCCGGGACGTGGACCGCGCGGAGGCCGCGGCGCGCGCCCACCTCGGGGAGCGGTCGTACACAACCGCGTTCGCCGCGGGGCAGCGGCTCGACCCGGTGGCGGCGCACCGCCTGACCGTCCGCCCGTAGGCCCCGGACCTGGCCTTTTACGCCCTCCCCGCCCGGCGACACCACGCGCCCCACGCCACCGTCCGGCCTCCGCGGCCCCTCGGCTATCCGGGGGACACCCGTCCGGTCAAGCACCGGTTTCCGGTCGAAGCCCACGCGACGAAAAAAGACCGACCGCTCATTCTCCCAGGTCAGACAGTTGTTCGCGGTTTTACGACCGATGTCAAATCGGTGCACGGAACACGGATGGGCGCGCCCCCGCAGTCGCTGAGCTGCCCGAACGACTGTCCGGGCCACGCTCAGCGGACGGCCCCATCCGGAAATCGACCATGGGTTTGCTGCTCACTCAGCGCACTTGCCAGACTCCCCAACGCAACCGCCGCTACGGCACGCAACCCGTCCGTAACGCGCAGCAGTATCGGTACGACACACCCTTTTCCGTACCATCGACCAGCAGTTGAAGGAGCATTACAGTGCGTCACCACCTGAAGACCGTGAGCGCGGCCGCGGCCGTGGCCGCCGGAGTCCTGACCGTCACCGCGGTCGCGACAGGCGCGGCCCAGGCCGCCACGCCGCAGCCGAAGGGCCTGTACGCGCCCTCGGACCTGGTGCTCACCGTCGGCCAGGGCGAAGACGCCGCCACGGCTACGGTGCAGCGGGCAGTCACCCTGACCTGCGCCCCCACGGCCAAGGGCACCCACCCCGCTCCCCGCGCCGCGTGCGCGGAGGCCGCGGCCGTGGGCGCGCAGTTCGACGCCCTCGTGGACAAGTCGCCCCAGGGCATCTGTACCAAGGAGTGGAACCCGGTCGTCGTCTCCGTGAGCGGCGTCTGGCAGGGCAAGCACGTCGCGTGGTCCACCACGTTCGGCAACCCCTGCATGAAGGACGCGGCGCTCACCGAGGGGGCCCTCCTGAACTTCTGACGGACCCCCGTCCCCCCAGCCCCTCGGCCCGCCTTTCGTGGGGGGAGGCAGCCGAGGTACGCGGCCCCCGATGTCCCGAGCATCGGGGGCCGCACAATGCTGTGCGCCGGTCCGTCCGGGAGGCGCGCGCGCCGCGGGGCCCGGCCCGTGCGCGCGGGGCGGGAAGGGTTCACCGCCCCCGCCGGTTGCCGAGGAACGGAACCGGCGCCCGGCCGGTCCCCGCGTCCCGCCGAAGGAACCGTATGAGCGCCACCGGAGCCCCCGGTACCGAACCCCCTCCCCCGCGCCGCCGCGCCGCCGGGGACCCCGGCCCCCCGCGGCCCCTCACCGCCGAACCCCTCGCCACCGCCCGCCTCTTCCTCGAACCCCTGCGCCTCGCGCACGCCGAGGAGATGGCCGTCGTCCTGTCCGACCCGGCCCTGCACGCGTTCACCGGCGGGAGCCCGGAGGACGCGACGGCCCTGCGCGCCCGCTACGCGCGCGTGCTCGCCGGGGCACCCGACCCGGACGTGTCCTGGTGCAACTGGGTGCTGCGGCTGCGCTCCGACGGCCGGCTCGCGGGCTTCGTACAGGCGACCGTCGTCCCCGGGGACGCCTCGGGCGCGCTGACCGCCGAGGTCGCCTGGGTGGTGGGCAGCCCCTGGCAGGGGCGCGGCCTCGCCACGGAGGCGGCGCGGGCCCTGGTGGCGGGGCTGCTCGGCCACCCGGAGGTGACGGCGGTCGTCGCGCACGTCCACCCCGACCACACCGCGTCCGCCGCAGTGGCCCGCGCCGCCGGGCTCGCGCCCACCGCCGAACGCCGGGGCGGCGAGGTCAAGTGGACGCTCGTACGAGAACCTTGAGGGGTACGGACACCGACCCACCCCCCGCCCGGGGGCCCGCATGACGGATGATCGTGGCAGCCGCACCACACGGCTGCCCACAGCACCGCAACGCAGAGAGGAACCACCCCATGGACGATCGCTTCGACGTCGTCGTACTCGGAGCAGGACCCGGCGGCTACGTGGCCGCCATCCGCGCCGCCCAACTGGGCAAGCGGGTCGCGGTCGTGGAGGAGAAGTACTGGGGCGGTGTCTGCCTCAACGTGGGCTGCATCCCGACGAAGGCCCTCCTGCGCAACGCCGAGCTGGCCCATCTGTTCACGCACGAGGCCAAGACGTACGGCATCAAGGTCGACGGCGAGGTGTCCTTCGACTACGGCGAGGCGTTCCGGCGCAGCCGCACGGTCGCGGACGGCCGCGTCAAGGGCGTCCACTTCCTGATGAAGAAGAACAAGATCACGGAGTTCGACGGCCGGGGCACCTTCCTGGACGCCCACACCCTCCAGGTGGCCAAGTCCGACGGCACCACGGCCACGATCGGCTTCGAGAACTGCGTCATCGCCACGGGCGCCACGCCGAAGCTGCTGCCCGGCACGCGCCGCAGCGAGCGCGTGGTGACGTACGAGGAGCAGATCCTCGCCGACGAGCTGCCGCGGTCCGTCGTGATCGCGGGCGCGGGCGCCATCGGCATCGAGTTCGCGTACGTGCTGCACAACTACGGCGTGAAGGTCACCATCGTCGAGTTCCTGGACCGGGTGGCGCCGCTGGAGGACGCGGACGTCTCCAAGGAGCTGGCCAAGCAGTACCGCAAGCTCGGCATCGACGTGCTGACCTCCACCCGCGTGGAGTCCATCGACGAGTCGGGCGAGCAGGTCCGCGTGACCGTGACCGGCAAGGACGGCGCCCAGCAGGTCCTGGAGGCCGACAAGGTGCTCCAGGCCATCGGCTTCGCGCCGAACGTCACCGGGTACGGCCTGGAGGCCACGGGCGTGGCGCTCACCGAGCGCGGCGCCATCGAGGTCGACGGCCGCTGCCGGACGAGCGTGCCGCACCTCTACGCCATCGGCGACGTGACCGCCAAGCTGATGCTGGCGCACACCGCCGAGTCCATGGGTGTCGTGGCCGCCGAGACCCTCGCGGGCGCGGAGACCATGGAGCTCGACTACGCGATGATCCCGCGCGCCACCTACTGCCAGCCGCAGATCGCGAGCTTCGGCTACACCGAGGAGCAGGCCCGCGACCTCGGCTACGACGTGAAGGTCGCGAAGTTCCCCTTCACGGCCAACGGCAAGGCGCACGGCCTCGGCGACTCCACCGGCTTCGTGAAGCTCATCAGCGACGCGAAGTACGGCGAGCTCATCGGCGGCCACCTCATCGGCCCCGACGTCACCGAGCTGCTGCCCGAGCTGACCCTCGCGCAGCAGTGGGACCTCACGGTGCACGAGGTGGCCCGCAACGTGCACGCCCACCCGACGCTGGGCGAAGCCGTCAAGGAAGCCGTGCACGGCCTGGCCGGACACATGATCAACTTCTGACGCCGCGCGCCTCTCCCCGCCCCTCCGGGAGCCGCCCGGAGCCGCCCCGCGCGGTGGCTCCCGAGTGGCGACCCCGCATGACCCGGCCGATGCTGGGCAGGATGCGGAACGCCTCGGGGGCGAGGAGAGGCAGTGGGACATGTTCTCTGCGTTGGGCCGATTCGTGGTCCGCCGGCCGTGGTGGATCATCCTTGCCTGGATCGTCGCCGCCGGTGCCGTCATCTCGCTGGCGCCCAAGCTCACCTCCAGCAGTGACGAGGCCAGCTTCCTTCCCGAGCACTACGAGTCCATCCGCGCCTCCGACGTGCAGGAACGGGAGTTCCCGCAGCAGCGGAACGTCGGCGCGGTCATCGTCTTCCAGCGCTCCGACGGCGGCCGGCTCACGGCCGCCGACTCCGCGGACGTCGTCCGCGTCTCCAAGGAGCTGGCCGCCCGGAAGATCGAGGACGTCCAGGCCGTCACGCCCGGCGAGGTCTCGCCGAACAAGCGCGTGCAGACGTCCGTCGTGGCCATGCCGAAGGTCACCAACCCCGAGGACACCACCCAGCAGGACGCGGTCGAACAGCTGCGCAAGGACCTCACGGCGGAGCTCAAGGGCTCCGACCTCGACGCGGGCATCACCGGCGGCGCGGCGCAGGCGCTGGACGAGCGGGACGCGTCCGAGCGGGCCGGTGTCCTCGTCGGCGTCGGCACGATCGTCATCATCGTCGTGCTGCTGCTCGTCATCTTCCGCAGCCCCGTCATCGCGCTGCTGCCGGTCGTGCTCATCGGCCTCATCTCGCCGATGGCGACGGGACTGATCGCCTCCGCGAACAAGGCCTTCGACATGAAGGCCGACTCCTCCATCCAGGAGCTGCTGACGGTCGTCCTGTTCGGCGTCGGCACCGACTACATCCTGTTCCTGCTGTTCCGCTACCGCGAGGCGCTGCGGGCGGGTGAGGACGCCAAGGGCGCCATGGTGCACGCCGTGGAGCGGGTCGGCGAGGCCATCGCCTCCGCCGCGGGCGCCGTCATCGTCGCCTTCGCCGCGCTGACGCTGTCCACGCTCGGCATGCTGCGCTCGATGGGCCCCGCCCTCGCCATCGCCGTCTTCCTCACGCTGCTCGCCGGGCTCACGCTGGTGCCCGCCGTGGTGTCGCTGCTCGGTACGCGGGTCTTCTGGCCCTCGAAGTCCTACCGGAGCGAGCCGCACGGCACGGGCTTCGCCCGCCTCGGGGCGTCCATCGCCCGCAAGCCCGCGGTGTGGGCCGTGGTCTCCGGCCTGTTCATGGGCGCGCTGGCGCTCGGCGCGCTCGGCTACAAGGCCAACTTCGACCTCGCCGGGTCCTCGCTGCCCGACGACAAGGAGTCCATCGTCTGGCAGGACAACCTGGAGAAGGGCTTCCCCGCGGGCAGCACGGACCCCACCTCGGTCTACCTGACGTCGACGGGCGACGGGCCGCTGCCCGCGGGCCAACCAGCCGCGTTCCGGACGAAGTTGGCGGCCGTCGACGGTGTGGGCTCGGTGACGGCGCCGCGGGTCAGCGAGGACGGCACGACCGCGGCGTACTCGGTCGTGCTCGCCGACCCGCCCGCCTCCGACAAGGCCCTCGCCACCGTCAAGGACCGGCTGCGGCCCGGCGCCCACGACGAGGCACCGCCAGGGACGAAGGCGCTGGTGGGCGGCACGACGGCGGTGTACGTCGACATCAACAAGGCCGTGGACCGCGACTACTCGGTCGTCTTCCCGGTGGCGGCGCTCGCCATCATGGTGATCCTGGGGCTGCTGCTGCGCAGCCTGGTGGCGCCGTGGTACCTGATGCTGTCGGTCGCGCTCGGCTTCGGCGCGACGCTCGGCGCGACCTCGCTGCTCTTCCAGCAACTCGGCGACCAGCCGGGCCTGATGTTCATGCTGCCCGTGATCATGTACTTGTTCGTGGTCGCGCTCGGCACGGACTACAACATCCTCATGGTGTCCCGGCTGCGCGAGGAGGCCCGCGAGGGACGCGCCCCGCACGACGCGGCGGGCACGGCGGTCCGGCACTCTGGCCCGACGATCGGCTCGGCCGGTGTGATCCTGGCGGGCACCTTCGCCACGCTGATGCTCGCGGGCAACTCGACGCTGTCGCAGATGGGTTTCTCCCTCTCCTTCGGCATCGCGATCGCCGCGTTCGTCATGGCACTGCTGTTCACGCCCGCGCTGACGGCCCTGATCGGGCACGCCGCGTGGTGGCCGGGGCACGGCGACGAGGCTCCGGCGGCCGCGGCGGGGGAACGGGATCCCGGGCGTACGGAGTCGCGCCGCTGACTCCCGGCGGCCCGCGTGCACGGAGTCATGCCGCTCACGCCCGGCGGCCCGTACGTACGGAGTCGCGCCGCTGACTCCCGGCGGCCCGTACGTACGAAGTCGCGCCGCTCACGCCCGGCGGCTCGCGCGGGACCTGCCGAGGCCCGTGGGGGGGGGCGGGGGGGGCCCCCCCCCCCCCCCCCCCCCCCCCCCCCGGGCCCCCGGGCCCCCCCCCCCCCCGCCCGCCCCCCCCGGGGCCGGGGGGGGCGCCCGCGGGGC
>NZ_JASCXL010000210.1:0-5839 GCF_030010595.1 Streptomyces sp. CC224B
CCCGGGCCCCCCGCCCACCCGAACCTCCCCCCACCCCACCTCACCCCACAAACAACGGGGGGGCCCACCGCCGCTGGGGGGGCGCCGCCCTTGGTGCTGTGCGCCGCCCTCGGCGGGCGGCCCGGGACCGGGAGGCCCGGGATAGGGGGCCCGGGACACGGGCCCGGAGCGCGAGCGCGCGTACGGGAGGACGAGCCCGGCCGACAGTCAGGCGCGGACGGGCCACGCCGCAGTCAGGCGCGGACGGGCCACGCCGCAGTCAGGCGCGGACGGGCCCGGCCCACCCCGGGACGGCGCCGGACATCCGGCACAGGGCCAGGTACAGGGGGATGGGCGGCGTGTACGGCACCGAACCCTCCGGCCGGTGCACGAGCACGGGCTCCCGCGTCGCGTCCGGCACCAGCGCGCCCGGCGAGTAGAACGCCGAGGGCGGCCACTCCAGCGCGACGTCGGACTCCGCGGGAACGATCCACCACCAGCGCGGTCCGTCCTCGTACACGCAGCCGACGCGGGGCAGCCGCTCCAAGAGCCGCGGTCCGAACTCCGCGGGCATGGCGACCGCGTCGCAGCCGAGCGGCTGCCGCATTCCGGCGGGGACGGCGAGCCGTGCCACTGGCTGCACAATCACGGCTCGCCGTCCGGTCGCCCGCTCCCGCTCGCGCGAGAGCCGTACCAAGGTGTCAAGGTCGAACGGTCGTGCTGTCCCCGTGCTCACATATCCCCCGACCGCATCACTGTCGCACTCGCATCCCTGCCCCGGCGGCCCGCGGGCCGCCGGTCACGCGCTGGTTGGTCCGATGGCGCACGCCGCCGGTCAGGCCTCTGCCGTGGCCGCCGGAGACGCCGTTCCCACAGGCGCCGAAGCTGTTCATCTCTGCTGTGTTCCCCGCGCCGGCCGTCGGCCGGCGTGACCACCGCCGAGAAGATCGGTCCCGAGGAAATCGTTCTCGGGGAGATCGGTTTCGAGGAGATCGGCTTCAAGAAGATCGGCTTCGAGAACATCGGCGCCGGTCCCGAAGGCCAGGCCGTCGAGATCCCCGCCGAACCCGTCCGCCGCCGGCGGAGACTTCGGTAGCTCCGCCCACACCGAAAGGCCGGTTCCGGACTGCTGGACACCCCATGCGTTGCTCACGGCACTCACGAGGAGCAACCCCCTCCCGTGCTCCTCGTCAGGCCCGCGCAGGCCGGTCGGGCGTGGAACCCCCGATCCACAGCCCTCGTCGCGTATGGCTATCCGCACGGTGTCGGCTTCCGTGCGGATCTCACAGACGACGGTCCGGCTCGCGGTGTGCACGATGGCGTTGGTGACCAGCTCCGACACGACGAGCGCCGCGGTGTCACAGGCGTCGTCGCCGACCGCGAGGGAACTGAGCCGGTCGCGCGTCAGCCGCCTGGCACGGCCGACAGAGCTCGGCAGCGCGGCCAGGGTGAAGGTGACGCAGGGATCGGCGCCCTCGGTCCGCTTCTCGGCGCGGGCGCCAAGTCGGGGCTCGGTGGCTTCAGTTCCTAACGATGCGGGCGGAGTCACGCTCTCCACTATCGCCCCGGCGCGAACACCTTGGCAAGGGCCACTCTGAAAAGTGCACAGTGACATGTTCCTTTGAGACGTCCCATGGCACACTTCTCGCAACGCCTCACCATGCGGCGTGAGTTGACGCACCGCGTGACTACGTACAGTGACGCGAAGTGGCAAGATGCGATGCAGAGAGTGACGCGTAGTGGGTGGAGGTAAGTCGTGAGCGAACCGCGGTCGGCGCCGACCGTCGGACAGGTCGTTCTCGGTCGTCGCCTGCAGGACCTGCGTGAGCGCGCGGGACTCAAGCGCGACGAGGCCGCGCGGATCCTGCGTGTGGCCCCGGCCACCGTACGCCGCATGGAGACCGCCGAGGTCGCGCTGAAGATCCCGTATCTGCAGCTCCTCCTGAAGGCGTACGGCGTCCCGGACGACGAGGCCGAGGCGTTCGTCGCCCTCGCCGAGGAGGCGAACAAGCCGGGCTGGTGGCAGCGGTTCCACGACATCCTGCCGGGCTGGTTCAGCATGTACGTCAGCCTGGAGGGCGCCGCCAGCCTCATCAGGTCGTACGAACCGCACTTCATGCCCGGACTGCTGCAGACCGAGGACTACGCGCGTGGCGTCCTGCTGTCCGGGGCCATCGGCCAGACCCGGCCCGAGGACATCGAACGCTACGTCGCCCTGCGCATGGAGCGCCAGACGCTACTCAGCCGCGAGGACGCGCCCCGCCTGTGGGTCGTGATGGACGAGACGGCGCTGCGGCGGCCCGTCGGCGGTCCCGAGGTGATGCGCGCGCAGGTCGACCGGTTGCTCGAGGCGACCGAGATGCCGCATGTGACGCTGCAGGTCGCGCCGTTCGCGGCGGGCCCGCACCCGGGCACGTTCGGACCGTTCGTGCTCTTCCGCTTCGCCATGGCGGAGCTTCCGGACATGGTCTACAGCGAGTACCTCACCGGCGCCGTCTACCTGGACGCACGCGCCGAGGTGGCGACGCACCTGGAGGTCATGGACCGCATGGCGGCCCAGGCCGCTACCGCACAACGCACGAAGGAGATCCTCCGGGATGTCCGCAAGGAGCTGTGAATGGACCGAGATCGACACCGTGCGGGCACGGGCCCCGCGTCCCGGCCCGACACCCGCGCCGATTCCCGGCCCCCAGGGTCCTCCCGGGTCTACAACGGCATGCCCGCCCGCGACCTCGGCAACGAGGGCTGGCACAAGCCCTGGAGCGGCGGCAACGGCGGCAACTGCCTGGAGGCCATGAAGCTCGCCGACGGCCGCGTCGCCGTACGCCAGTCCTCCGACCCCGACGGCCCCGCCCTCATCTACACCGATGGCGAGATCCGGGCGTTCATACAGGGAGCGAAGGCGGGGGAGGCGGACTTCCTGCTGTCGTGACGCGCGTAGCGGCCCCGCGCCGCCCGCGCCCGGATCTGGCGCGATCCCGCCCCCGGCCCGCACCTCGTCCGTACGGTGTCCGTAGGTGTCGGTAGGTTGTCCTCCCGTGGCCGCGCGGGGTCCACATATGGCTGTGAAGGATCCCCACGTGGCCGCGGGCGGGGTCCGCACATGGCTGTGCGGGGATCCCCACGTGGCCGTGCGGGGTTCTTCACGCAGCCGTTGCGGGGTGTACGAGGTGCGCGTGCGGGATGCCGCAGTCCGTTCGGGCCGAGCCGATGAGGAGTCCTCCATGACCGTGTCCGGAGCCGACCGCCACCACCGCGCCGAGGCGGAGGCGGAGGCGGCGGCCGCGTCGCCGTACATCGACACCAGCAAGCCGCATCCCGCGCGGATGTACGACTGGTGGCTCGGCGGCAAGGACAACTATCCGGTCGACGAGGAGATGGGCCGCCGGCTCGTCTCCATGGACCCGCGCATCCCCGGCATCGCGCGGGCCAACCGGGCGTTCATGCAGCGCGCGACGCGGTGGCTGGCGGCGTCCGGCGTCCGCCAGTTCCTCGACATCGGCTCCGGTATCCCGACCGAGCCCAACCTCCACCAGATCGCGCAGGGCGCCGTGCCCGACGCCCGCGTCGTGTACTGCGACAACGATCCCATCGTGCTGGCCCACGCGGAGGCGCTGCTCCGCTCGACTCCCCAGGGCGCGACGGAGTACATCCAGGCGGACGTCCGGGAACCGGCGGCGATCCTCGAACAAGCCCGGGCGACCCTCGACTTCACCCGGCCCGTCGCCCTCTCCCTGATCGCCCTGCTGCACTTCGTGCCGGACGAGGACGGCCCGTACGAGCTGGTGGACCGGCTCATGTCCGCGCTGCCGTCCGGGAGCTGGCTGATGCTGTCGCACGGCACCGGCGAGTTCACCCCCGACCGCGCCAAGGCCGCGGGGGACCTGTACGCGTCCCGCGCCCTCGACCTCGCCCTGCGCGACCGCGCGGACGTCCTCCGCTTCTTCGACGGCCTTGACCTCACACCCCCGGGCGTGACGGCCGTCGACGCCTGGCACCCCGAACTGGGAGAGCCCGTCCCCCTGGAGGGCGAGGGACCGGTGCCCATCTACGGCGGGGTGGCACGGAAGGCGTGACAGCCGCGGAGCGGTGACCCCACCGCCCCTGGTGACCTGGCCTCGGTGTTCCCGGTGTTCCCGGTGTTCCCGGTGTTCCCGGTGTTCCCGGTGTTCCCGGGGGTCTGGGCTCCTGGTGTTCTTGGTGGGCCGGGCGGGCGCGGGAGTCGATGCCGCGGGTCAGGTGATGCCGATGACGAAGGACGCCGCTGCGGCGGTGGCGGCACCGGTGCGGACGTGGTTCCACAGCGTCCACTCCGTCACGTACGTACGCCAGTACGCGGCGCCCTGCTCCGACTTCGCGTCCACCTTCGCCAGCGCGTCGTTGCGCGGCACGTTCGCCGCCACGGTCACGCCGAAGCAGCCCACCAGGTACAGCACGGCTCCGAGCAGCAGCTCCACCGTCCCCTCCTCCGGCCACAGCACGAACGTGACCACGGCGAGCACCGCGCACAGCCCGGTCGCGCCCATGAACAGGGCCATGAACGCCGGCGTGACCGCCGCGACGTTGATCGCGTTCATCGCGGCTATGCCCTGGGCCGGCTCCAGCGCGGCCAGGCCCTTCATCACGAACGTGGAGAAGCCGATGAACACCCCCGCGACAAGACCGCAGGCGACGGCGCCGAGGACGGTGAGCACGAAGTAGGGTCCCTCGATCATGGCAACTCCCTGACTGGTCCGGCCTTCGGACGATCGCTGCTCCCGGGGGACCGGGCCTCGGGCGGTCGGCGCGCCGCGCAAGATCCTGCACGGTGTGGTGTGTCTACGACAAGTGAAATGCCACGACGCGCCCTCGGCCATGTCCCGTCCCCGCACCCCCATGCGCACCCGTCTCACCGCCCTGCCGTGCCCGGCCCCCGACGGGCTCACTCCCGCCAGGGCCCGCAGGGCCGCTTCCACCACGCCCGCCGTACAGCGCCCGCCATCCGCTGTACCTCGTCCGGGGAGGTCCCTCCCGCCCGGTAGCAGGCAGGCCGTACGCGGAAGCGCCCCCAGGCCGACCGGCCCGGCCCGCGCCTCGGGCCGCCGGGCATCATGGCTCCGTGCGACTCGAAGCGATCACCTGGGAACGGCTCACCGACAGCCTCGCCGACCGGCTCCTGCAGCTGAGCCCGGCGGACGGCGCCCCTTGGCCCCGCGTGGCCTTCGACGGCGCGCCCGCGGCCCGGCCCGGCGACCTCGCGGCCCGGGTCGGCGAGGCACTGCGAGTCCGCGGGCGGTCCGCGCTCGTCGTCGGCACGCAGGGCTTCCTGCGGCCCGCCTCCCTGCGGTTCGAGTACGGGCACGAGGACGTCGAGGCCTACTACAGCGGCTGGTTCGACACGGCCGCCCTGTGGCGCGAGGTCTTCGGCCCCCTGGAAGCGGGCGGCACCGGCCGGGTCCTGCCCGACCTGTGGGACCCGGTGTCCGACCGCGCCACACGCAGCCCGTACGTCCACCTCCCTCCCGGCGGCCTGCTGTTGCTGCACGGCCCCCTGCTGTTCGGTCACTGGTTCCCCTTCGATCTGACGGTGCACGTACGCCTCTCCCCGGGCGCGCTGGCGACGCACGCCACCGGAGGAACAGTGGACGCTGCCCGCCTTCGAGCGCTACGAGGACGAGCACGACCCCGCGGCTGCCGCCGACGTCGTCATCCGGGCCGACGACCCCCGGCACCCCGCCTGGAGCGGCTGATTCCGCTGCGGGTGCACCGGCCGAGCGGGGCGATGACAATGAAGTCGTCGGGACTAGGTCCTGTCTGATAATTGATCTTGTGGTGGGTCGTGGTGAGTTGACGGATGCGGCATGGGATCGGATTGCGCCCA
>NZ_JASCXL010000211.1:0-5809 GCF_030010595.1 Streptomyces sp. CC224B
CCCCCGGCCCCCCCCCCGGGGGTTGTGTTCGGGGGGTTGCCGCCCCGGGGCCCGGGCTCGGGGGGGGGGCTCGGGGCCTCGCCCCCCGCCCCTTCGCCGTGCCCGTCGTCGCTACGCCGCGGGCCAGGCCTCCGCGAGCATCCTGCGGGTGTCCCCCAGGAGCTGGGGAAGCACCTTGGTGTGCCCGACCACGGGCATGAAGTTCGTGTCGCCGCCCCAGCGCGGCACGATGTGCTGGTGCAGATGGGCGGCGATCCCCGCGCCCGCGACCGAGCCCTGGTTCATGCCCAGGTTGAAGCCGTGCGCGCCCGACGCCGTGCGCAGCGCGGTCATCGCCTGCTTGGTCAGCTCCGCCAGCTCCAGCGTCTCCGGCCCCGTCAGCTCCGTGTAGTCGGCGACGTGCCGGTACGGGACCGTCATCAGGTGCCCGCCGTTGTACGGGTAGAGGTTGAGCACCGCGTACACGTGCTCGCCCCGCTTGAGGACGAGCCCGTCCTCGTCGGACTTGGCCGGGATGGAGCAGAACGGACAGCCGTCGTCGGCCCCCGAACCGGTCGGCTTGTTCTCCCCTTGGATGTACGCCATCCGGTGAGGCGTCCACAGGCGCTGGAAGGCGTCCTGCGTCCCGACTCCGATCTGCTGCTCCGGCTCACTCGTCATGGTGGCCAGCATATTCGCCACCGGGGGTGCGCCGAGGGGCGGCCCTGGGAGGGCCGCCCCTCGAACTCCGCTTCCCGGACTGGATCAGACCTGGACCCGGCGCTCCACCACGTCGACGAGCTTCCGCAGCGCCTCGTCACGCGGGATGCCGTTCTCCTGCGACCCGTCCCGGTACCGGAAGGACACCGAGCCCGCGTTCATGTCGTCGTCACCGACGATGACCATGAACGGCACCTTGCTGCGCTGCGCGTTGCGGATCTTCTTCTGCATCCGGTCGGAAGACGCGTCCACCTCGACCCGCAGGCCGTGCTTCTTGGCCTCCTCCGCGAACCCCTGGAGGTACGGCACGTGCGCGTCACCGACCGGGATGCCCACCGCCTGCACCGGCGCGAGCCAGGCCGGGAACGCGCCCGCGTAGTGCTCCAGGAGCACCCCGAAGAACCGCTCGATACTCCCGAACAAGGCCCTGTGCAGCATGACCGGCTGCTGCTTGGAGCCGTCGGCGGCGGTGTACTCCAGGCCGAACCGCTTCGGCTGGTTGAAGTCGACCTGGAGCGTCGACATCTGCCAGGACCGGCCGATCGCGTCACGCGCCTGCACCGAGATCTTCGGCCCGTAGTACGCGGCCCCGCCCGGGTCCGGCACCAGCGGCAGGTTCTGCTTCTCGGCAGCCGCGCGCAGCGCCTCCGTGGCCTCGGCCCAGTCCTCGTCCGAGCCGATGAACTTGTCGGAGTCGTCGCGGGTGGACAGCTCCAGCTCGAACTCG
Organism: Streptomyces sp. CC224B; assembly: GCF_030010595.1. Lineage (NCBI taxonomy): Bacteria > Bacillati > Actinomycetota > Actinomycetes > Kitasatosporales > Streptomycetaceae > Streptomyces > Streptomyces sp. CC224B. The sequence goes on from NZ_JASCXL010000211.1 coordinate 1,427, forward strand.
TTCAGGCCGTAGTCGCGCAGCAGGTCCAGGACGAAGGTGAGGAGCTTGTCGAGCTCCTCCGCCATCTGCTCCTTGGTGCAGTAGATGTGCGAGTCGTCCTGGGTGAAGCCGCGCGAGCGGGTCAGACCGTGCACGACGCCGGACTTCTCGTACCGGTACACGGTCCCGAACTCGAACAGACGCAGCGGCAGCTCACGGTAGGACCGCCCGCGCGACTTGAAGATCAGGTTGTGCATCGGGCAGTTCATCGCCTTGAGGCGGTAGTTCTGCTCGTCGAACTCGATCGCCGGGAACATGCCCTCCGCGTAGTGCGGCAGGTGCCCCGAGGTCTCGAAGAGCTTCTCCTTCGAGATGTGCGGGGTGTTCACGAACTCGTAGCCGGAGTCCTCGTGCCGCTTGCGGGAGTAGTCCTCCATGACCTTGCGGATGACGCCGCCTCGAGGGTGGAAGACCGCGAGACCCGGGCCCAGCTCCTCCGGGAAGGAGAAGAGGTCCAGCTCGGCGCCGAGCTTGCGGTGGTCGCGCTTCTCGGCCTCGGCGAGGAACTCCAGGTGCGCCTTCAGCTCGTCCTTGGACGGCCAGGCGGTGCCGTAGATGCGCTGGAGCTGCGGGTTCTTCTCGCTGCCGCGCCAGTACGCGGCGGCGGAGCGCATCAGCTTGAACGCCGGGATGTTCCGGGTGGTGGGCAGGTGCGGACCGCGACAGAGGTCTTTCCAGCACAGCTCGCCGGTCTTGGCGTCCAGGTTGTCGTAGATGGTCAGCTCGCCCGCGCCCACCTCGGCGTCGGCGCCGTCGGCGGCCTGCGCGGCGTTGCCCTTGAGGCCGATGAGCTCCAGCTTGTACGGCTCGTCGGCGAGCTCGACGCGGGCGTCGTCGTCGGTGGTGACGCGGCGCGAGAAGCGCTGGCCCCGCTTCTGGATCTCCTGCATCTTCTTCTCGATGCGCTTGAGGTCCTCGGGGGTGAAGGGCTCCTTGACGTCGAAGTCGTAGTAGAAGCCGTCCCGGATGGGCGGGCCGATGCCGAGCTTGGCCTCGGGGAACAGCTCCTGCACGGCCTGCGCCATGACGTGCGCGGTGGAGTGGCGCAGGATGTTCAGGCCGTCCTCGGAGGAGATCTCGACGGGCTCGATCTCGTCGCCGTCGGCCACGGCGTACGCCAGGTCCTTCAGCTCGCCGGCCACACGGGCGGCGACGACGGTGCGCTCACCGGGGAAGAGGTCGGCGGCCGTAGTGCCCGTCGTCACCACGCGCTCTTCCCGCTCGGAATCGCGTTGGATGATCACACGGACGTCTGACACCGGTCTCTCCTGCCTGATGGGGGCTGCCGCAGATCCTCGCCTGCGCGCGCAACGAATCGTACCGAGCCCCGGGCGCCCACCGCGAAACGGTTGTCCCCGCCCCCGCGCGGCCCGCCCCGCCGCAGCCGCGCTCAGTCGGTGCCGCACGCCTCCTCGAAGAAGGCCATGACCTCCGCGTGCTCCTGGATCGACTTCATGAGCCGGTCCCGCTCGGCGTCGTCGACCTGCACCGGCACCACCGTGGTGACGCCGGTGAGCCTGCGGAAGCCGCCGCGGCTCTCCAGGCGCCCGTGCACCCGCACCGGCAGTCCGACGAGGTGCGCGTGGCCGGCGATGCGGTACGCCTCCTCGTCCAGGGACATCCGCACGTGCGGAACCTCGGCGCCGGCCAGCACGCGGAGCCGTACGGTGCCCGGTCCGCGCGGGCCGGAGCGCCGCATGCGCACCACCGTGCCGGTGACCCGTACCGGCACGGACGGCTCCTCGCGCAGGTACCGGGCGGCGGCCTCGCGCAGGGCCGGGAGGTCCCCGGGCGAGAACTCGACGGGCTCGGCGGTGGCCGCGCAGCCGTCGGGCACGCCCGCGGCGGGTGACCAGGCGATGTGCACGCGGGCGCCCTCGGTGCCGCGGACCAGGGCGACGACCGCCTCCAGGAGCTCGTGGCTGACGCCTGCCGCGACGGCGCCGGCGAAGGCGTCCAGGGAGCCGGTGGCGCGCCGGTAGTCGACCGCCTCGCGGGCCGCGTGGAGCGCCTGGTGCAGGCGTACGGCGAGGGGGCGGGCCGCGGCGACGGGCACGAAGGCGGTGAGCCGGCCGCCGTCGCAGGCGGGGCCCACGAGGACGTGCTCCAGGGCCGCGGCGGCGGCGCGGCGGTGCCGGGCGCCGTGGTACCCGGCGCGCTCGCGGGCGGCGAGGGCCCCGGCGAGGAGCATCCGGCGGGCGGCGGCGCGCAGGTGCTCCCCGGCGGTCCAGGGGGCCGCGCCCGCGGGTCCGGCGGGCACGTCGCGCCACCAGCGGACCTCGTCGCTGGGGACGGCGAGCGAGACGAGGATGTCGCGGGCGGTGGGGGACGCGCTGCGGGCGAGGGCGGTGAGGGCTTCGCCGAGGAGGTCGCCGCTGTCGGGGAAGGCGCGGTCCTCGGGGACGAGGATGCTGATGCCGCGGCCGCCGGAGCCGGGTGGTGTCCAGCGGGAGTAGCGCCCCGGGGCGCCGCCGCGCTGCTGCCAGCCGTGCCGGTGCAGGAGGGCGGCGAGCACGGCGGGGTCGACGCGCGCGGGGTCGGGCGGCTCGGGCCAGGCGCCGGGGGCGTGGGGCGGCACGCCGCGGCTCCCGGGCGCGGGGAGCGCGGTGGCGGGGTGGGGGCCGGTGCGTACGGGGGCCGGGTCGTCGATCGGGCGGTGCATCAGGGTCTCCCTCCCGTGCCGACGCGCGTCATGATCTCGCAGAGGGCGTGGTCGTCGAAGATCCGCGTGGTGGGGACGCGGACGGTCGTGCGGCGCCGGCCGGTCACGGGGTGGCCGGCGAGGTTGGTCCAGTAGCAGCAGTGCCGCAGGTCGAGGCGGTCGTGGCCGGCGCGCAGCCAGTCGTCCCGGGACCGGGGCACGAGCATGACGACCAGTATTTTGTGGACCGCCACGGGGGTGCGGGCGAGCTTCTCCAGGTGGGCGTTGTCCAGGGTGAAGGAGAAGGCGGCGCCCGGGGGGCGGGGCGGGATCTGGTAGGTGCACTTGAGCTGCACCTTGATGGTGACCTCGTCGTCGACGGTGTGGCCGGGGGCGCTGTGGCTGAGGTGCCAGTCGATGCCGTTGTCCGGGAAGGGCTGCGAGAGGGAGCACCCCGCCGCCGCGGCGACCGCGTGCAGATAGCCCACCTGAAGGGTCTCCATGCAGGCGGTGGTGGCGAGTGTGCCGCGCGGCGGTGCGATCCGCTCGGGCAGCAGCCCGCCCTGTTCGGGCTGCGCGAGCGCCATGTCCAGGAAGCCTTCCGAACCGGTGAAATCCCCGCTTGAGCCGTCAACCATCGGGCTCCGTACCTGTGTTGTCTCCTCGTCGGGTTCGGCGCAAACGGCCCGGGTATCACCTGCGTGGGGCGGGAGCGGAGGTCAACTGCCAAGTCAGGACGAGGAGTTGCGTCGATATGACGTGCTGGTACGAGGGGCCCTTGGCCGCATTCGACACGGAGACGACGGGTGTCGACGTGGAGACCGACCGGATCGTGTCGGCCGCCGTCGTCGTGCAGAACGGCGCGGGGGCCCGCCCGCGGGTGACGCGCTGGCTGGTGAATCCGGGCGTGCCGGTGCCGGAGGCGGCGACGGCGGTGCACGGTCTGACGCAGGAGCACCTGGAGCGCAACGGCCGCTGGCCGGCGCCGGTGATGGAGGAGGTCGGACGGGAGCTGGCGGAGCAGGGAGCGGCGGGCCGGCCCCTGGTGGTGATGAACGCGCCGTTCGATCTGACGCTGCTGGACCGCGAGTTGCGCAGGCACCGCGCCTCGTCGCTCGCGCGGTACGTCGAGAACCGTTCGCTGTGCGTCCTCGACCCGCGGGTCCTGGACCGGCACCTGGACCGCTACCGCAAGGGCCGGCGCACGCTGGCGGACCTGTGCGAGCTGTACGGGGTGGAGTTGAGCGGGGCCCATGACGCGGCGGCCGACGCGCAGGCGGCGCTGGACCTGGTCCGCGCCATCGGCCGCCGGTACGCGGCACGGCTTGAGCGGCTGTCCCCCGCCGAGCTGCACACGCTGCAGGCGGTGTGGCACGCGGCGCAGGCGCGGGGGCTGCAGGCGTGGTTCGCGCGCAGTGGGTCGCCGGAGGCGGTGGACCCGGCGTGGCCGCTGCGCCCGGACCTGCCGGCGGCGGCCTGAGGCGGGACGGTCCGAGGCAAGGCGACCTGAGGCGGGCCGGCCCGGGACGGGACGGCCCGGGGCAAGGCGGTCCGAGGTGCTGCGGTTCGGTTCCGCAGGGCCGCGGCATGAAAAAAACCGGCCCGTCGAGGACGGACCGGCATTCTCCGGGTGGGCGATACTGGGTTCGAACCAGTGACCTCTTCGGTGTGAACGAAGCGCTCTCCCACTGAGCTAATCGCCC
>NZ_JASCXL010000212.1:0-5239 GCF_030010595.1 Streptomyces sp. CC224B
CCCCCCCGGGCGCCCCCCCCCCCCCCCCCCCCCCACACCCCCCGCGGGGGGGGGGGGGCCCCCCCCCCGCGCGCGGCGCCGCCCCCCCCCCCCCCCCGCGCCGGGCGCCCCCCGCCCGGACGTGTGCGGCCCCCGCCGGGTGACCCGGCGGGGGCCGCACACGTATGCGCTCGTTCCTCCCCGCCGGTGCGGTGGGAGGGGGCGGAACGACGGGTGGACGCCGCTGTTCGACGAGGTAACAGAACGCGTTCGATTGATCGCGAAGCGTGTAAATAGGGTTGAGTGTAGGCGCCTCGGCGAGCGCTCGCAGAGGGTTGCCGAATATGACTCCAGCGTGATGCGAGCCGACTAAGCTCGCCCGGAGCGCGGCGAGTTGAACGAGTTGCGCCAGATTCGCGCNCTTGTTCGCGCATATCTCTGCCTATTCGACAATTCATTCCCCTGTACGTGCTCCACCCCCTCGCACCCCCGCACCTCCCTCGCACCACCCCCCCCCGGCACAGCCTTCGCACCACCCCCGTGCACCACCCCCGCACCACCCGCACCACCCCACGCACCACCCCGTGCGCATCCCCCACTTCCCCGATTTCCTCCCCCAAGACGAGTCTTCAGAGGGCATACATGGTGAGTGTTCAATCGCCTCCCGGTGGCCGAGAAGTCCCTTACGTACGCGTACTGTTGCTGCCCGCCATGCTGATGGCGGCGGTCACCGGAGCCGCCGTCGCCGTGGTGGCGGACCCGGCCCGGACCGCCGTGGCCTGGTGCGGCACGGTCGCCACGCTGATGGTGATCGCCGTCGGCGCCGAGGCCGCCCGCCGCGGCCGCGCCATCCGGGAGCTGCGCAGGAGTCACGCGGAGCGGGTCGCCCACCTGGAACAGCGGATCGCGGCCCTCGACGACGACACCGAGCGGCTCGCCCGCGACCTGCTGCCGCACATGGTCGTCCGCGTCCGGCAGGGCGAGGCCCCCTCGGAGGTCGTCCGCCTCGTCATCGACGGCGACGAGACCAACCGGCGACTGCCGCACGCGCAGCGCGTACTGCTGCGCTCGATCCTCGACATCATGGACCACGAGGAGGCGATGCGGGAGAACGCCCAGCGCGCGTTCGTCAACATCGCCCGGCGCGTGCAGTCCATCGTCCACCAACAGGCCGCCGAACTCCGCGAGATGGAGGAGTTCCACGGCCACAACCCCGAGGTCTTCGACGACCTGCTGCGCATCGACCACGGCACGGCCCTCATCGGCCGCCTCGCCGACTCGATCACCGTGCTCGGGGGCGCCCGGCCGGGCCGCCAGTGGCCGAAGCCCGTGCCGCTGTTCAGCGTCCTGCGCGGCGCCATGTCCCGCATCCTGGAGTACCGGCGCGTCGATCTGCACTCCATCGCCAAGGTCGCCATCCACGGCACCCGGGTCGAGCCGCTCATCCACGCCTGCGCCGAACTCCTCGACAACGCGACCCGCTACTCCCCGCCGCAGACCCGCGTGCACGTCACCGCCGTCGAGGTGCAGACGGGCATCGCCATCGAGATCGAGGACGGCGGTGTCAGCCTCAGCGAGGAGGCCCGCGGCCGGGCCGAGAAGATGCTCGAGGAGGCCCAGAAGGGCCTCGACCTGAACGACCTCGGAGAGACGCCGCGGCTCGGCATGGCGGTCGTGGGCCGGCTCTCGCAGATGTACAACATGCAGATCTCGCTGCGGCAGTCCGCGTACGGCGGCGTGCGCGCCGTCCTCATCGTGCCGCGCGACATGCTCACCAGCGCGCCGGCGACCGGTCTCGCGCACGGCATCGGCGCCTCGGCGGTGCCGCGCGTCGACGCCGACGGCAAGATCATCGAAGAGGCCCGGGACATCCGGCGCAAGAAGCCGCGCAAGGTCACCACCGTGCCGCGCCCCTCCATGTCGTTCAGCTCCTCCATGGCGGACGAGGTCCCGGAGGTCACCGAGTGGACGGCCAACGGCCTGCCGCAGCGCAGGAGCCGCGTCAAGATGTCCCTCGCCGAGCGCTACAAGCAGGAGGCGGAGGCGCAGCGGCGCGCGGAGGCGGCCCTGGCGGCCTCGCCCGCGCAGGCCGCCCCCGCCCGGCCCGCGCCGAAGAAGAAGAAGGAGGAGCCCCCGCCCGGCATGTGGGTGGAGGCCTTCATGGCGGGTGTGAAGGGCGAGAGCCCCGGCGCGGGTGAGCCCGCGCCCGTGCCCGACCCGGCGGCACCGCAGCAGGACCGCGACGAGAACGACCACGGCAGTACCGACCACGCCGACGAGGGGGGCTGGAAGTGATCCAGCAGCGGGCCAACTTCGACTGGATGCTCAAGGAACTCGCCGACGGCGTGCCGCAGACCCGGCAGATCGTGGTGCTCTCCGCCGACGGGCTGCGCATCGCGCGCCACGGCGGCGACCCGGACGGCGCCGACCGCCTGGCCGCCGCCTGCGCCGGACTGCAGAGCCTCGCCGCGGCCGTCGCCACCGAGATCACGGAGAGCGACGGCACCATGCGGATGGTCATCATCGAGGTCGACGGCGGCTACTTCTACATGATGGCCGCGGGCGCCGGTGCCTATCTGGCCGTGCTCGCCGACGAGACCGTCGACGCGGGGCTGGTCGCCAACCGCATGCGCGACCTGGTCGTCCGGATCGGCGCCCACCTGACGAGTCCGCCCCGGCGAGACGGGCAGGCCGTATGACTCATCCGCACGACCCTTCCCTCGACTCCTACGACTCCCTCGACTCCCTGGACGCCTTCGCCGCCGCGGACTCCTTCGACGACGTCCACGACCCGCGGTTCCAGGCCGAGGTGCCCGTCCAGCGCGCGCGGCGCGACCCGGAGAACCCCGCGAGGCTCTACATCCTCACCGGCAAGGACTCCGAGCGGGCGCCGCTCGACCTGGTCACGCTGATCGTCGCCAAGGCCGAGCCGTCACCGACGGCGCAGCCGGAGCACTCGGCGGTGCTGCGGCTGTGCCGGACCCCGCTGTCCGTGGCGGAGCTCTCGGCCTACCTGGTGCTGCCGGTCAGCGTGGTGACCGTGGTCCTCACGGAGTTGCTCGCGGCGGACTTAGTGCAGGCGCGTGCCCCAGTCGTGCGCTCCGCGCTCCCCGACCGTTCCCTTCTCGAAGCGGTGATGCATGGACTTCAAAAGCTCTGACACGCTCACCTCCGGCATGCTCCCCGGGCCGCGCGAGCAGGACGTGCTGCCGGCGACGGCCTCCTCCGCGGTGAAGATCGTCATCGTGGGCGGCTTCGGGGTCGGCAAGACCACGATGGTGGGCTCCGTCAGCGAGATCCGCCCGCTGACCACCGAGGAGACCATGACCGAGGCCGGCATCGGCGTCGACGACGACTACGGCTCCGAGACCAAGACCGCCACGACCGTGGCCATGGACTTCGGCCGGATCAGCATCTCCGAGGAACTGGTGCTCTACCTGTTCGGCACCCCCGGGCAGGAGCGGTTCTGGTTCCTGTGGAACGGCCTCTTCGAAGGCGCGCTCGGCGCGGTCGTCCTCATCGACACACGGCGCCTCGCCGTGAGCTTCGACGTGATAGGGCGCCTGGAGGAGCGCGGGGTGCCGTTCATCATCGCCGTGAACGACTTCCCGGACGCGCCCCGGCACCCCGTCGAGGCCCTGCGGACGGCGCTCGACCTGGAGAAGGGCGTGCCGATCGTGCACTGCGACGCGCGCCGGCGCTCCTCCAGCCGCGACGCGCTGCTGACCCTCATGCGCTATCTGCACTCCCTCGCCATGGCCCGGGCCTAGCCCGGGCCCCACGAACCTTCGCAACCCCGGAGCGATGACCGTGACGACTCCCTCTTCGTCCCCCGCCCCGTCCCGATCCACCGCCGCGCCGCCCGGCTGCCCCGCCCACCAGGACATCGCCCCCACCGGCCCCGGCGGGCTGCGCCGGCTGTACGGGCCCGAGGCCGACGCGGACCTGGCGGGCGTGTACGAGAAGCTGCGCGCCGAGCACGGCCCCGTGGCGCCCGCGCTGATCCACCACGACGTACGCGTCTGGGCGGTGCTCGGCCACAGCGAGAACCTGCACATGGTCCGCACGCCCTCGCAGTACACCCGCGACTCCCGCGTGTGGAGCGCCGTCAAGGACGGCACCGCGGGCCCCGACCACCCGCTGGCGCCCGTGTTCACCTGGCAGCCGATGTGCACCTTCGCCGAGGGCGCCGAGCACCAGCGCCTGCGCGGCGCGGTCACCGGCGCCATGGCGGGCCTCGACCACCGCGGCATCCGCCGCCACATCAACCGCTACACCAACGGACTCCTCAACGACTTCTGCGAGCGGGGCACCGCCGACCTGGTCAGCCAGTTCGCCGAGCACCTGCCGATGATGGTCATGCTGCACGTGCTGGGCATGCCCGAGGACTACAGCGACCGCATGGTGCAGGCCGCCCGCGACATGATCAAGGGCACCGACACGGCCATCGCCAGCAACGCCTACGTGATGGAGGCCCTCACCCGGCACGTGACGCGCCGCCGCGCCCACCCCGAGGAGGACTTCACCAGCGCCCTCATCGCCCAGCCCCAGCAACTCACCGACGACGAGGTGGCCGCGCACCTGCGCCTTGTGCTCATCGCCGCGTACGAGGCGACGGCGAACCTCATCGCCAACGTGCTGCGCATGGTGCTCACCGACCCGCGCTTCCGCGCCCAGCTCAGCGGCGGCCAGATGACCGTGCCGGAGGCGGTCGAGCAGTCCCTGTGGGACGAGCCGCCGTTCAGCGCCATGGTCGGCTACTTCGCCAAGCAGGACACCCAGCTCGGCGGCCAGCGGATCAGGGCCGGCGACGGCCTCCTGCTCGGCATCCAGCCGGGCAACGTGGACCCCGTCGTCCGCCCCGACCTGTCCGCGAACATGCAGGGCAACCGCTCGCACCTGGCCTTCAGCGGCGGACCGCACGAGTGCCCCGGACAGGACATCGGCCGCGCCATCGCCGACACCGGCGTGGACGCGCTGCTCATGCGGCTCCCGGACGTCGAACTCGCCATCGACGAGTCGGAGTTGACCTGGCGTTCGACGATCCTGTCCCGGCATCTGGTGGCGCTGCCGGTGACCTTCGGCAAGCGGCCGCCGCAGGACGTCGGGGCCCGGCCCATGGCGCACGTGGCGGCGCCGCGCAAGAACTGGGAGGTGTCGTCGCCGCTGCCGCAGCCGGTACCGCCCGCCGCCGTCCCGGCGCCGCCCGCCGCCCCGGCGCCGCCGCCGGCACCCCCCGCCGCGCCGCGCGCCCCCCCCC
>NZ_JASCXL010000213.1:2500-5234 GCF_030010595.1 Streptomyces sp. CC224B
TCAGCGGCTCGTTTGAGAGACACCCAAGTAGCACGGGGCCCGAGAAATCCCGTGTGAATCTGGCGGGACCACCCGTTAAGCCTAAATATTCCCTGGTGACCGATAGCGGATAGTACCGTGAGGGAATGGTGAAAAGTACCGCGGGAGCGGAGTGAAATAGTACCTGAAACCGTGTGCCTACAAGCCGTGGGAGCGTCGGATGTTGGACTTGTCCAGCATCTCGTGACTGCGTGCCTTTTGAAGAATGAGCCTGCGAGTTTGCGGTGTGTTGCGAGGTTAACCCGTGTGGGGAAGCCGTAGCGAAAGCGAGTCCGAATAGGGCGGTTTAGTAGCGCGCTCAAGACCCGAAGCGGAGTGATCTAGCCATGGGCAGGCTGAAGCGGAGGTAAGACTTCGTGGAGGGCCGAACCCACCAGGGTTGAAAACCTGGGGGATGACCTGTGGTTAGGGGTGAAAGGCCAATCAAACTCCGTGATAGCTGGTTCTCCCCGAAATGCATTTAGGTGCAGCGTCGTGTGTTTCTTGCCGGAGGTAGAGCACTGGATAGGCGATGGGCCCTACCGGGTTACTGACCTTAGCCAAACTCCGAATGCCGGTAAGTGAGAGCGCGGCAGTGAGACTGTGGGGGATAAGCTCCATGGTCGAGAGGGAAACAGCCCAGAGCATCGACTAAGGCCCCTAAGCGTACGCTAAGTGGGAAAGGATGTGGAGTCGCAGAGACAACCAGGAGGTTGGCTTAGAAGCAGCCACCCTTGAAAGAGTGCGTAATAGCTCACTGGTCTAGTGATTCCGCGCCGACAATGTAGCGGGGCTCAAGCGTACCGCCGAAGTCGTGTCATTGCAGTACATACCCCCAACGGGGACTGTGATGGGTAGGGGAGCGTCGTGTGCCGGGTGAAGCCGCGCCGGAAGGCAGTGGTGGACGGTTCACGAGTGAGAATGCAGGCATGAGTAGCGATACATACGTGAGAAACGTGTGCGCCGATTGACTAAGGGTTCCTGGGTCAAGCTGATCTGCCCAGGGTAAGTCGGGACCTAAGGCGAGGCCGACAGGCGTAGTCGATGGATAACCGGTTGATATTCCGGTACCCGCTATGGAGCGCCAAACATCGAATCCAGTGATGCTAAGGCCGTGAAACCGCCGGGTGCGTCTTCGGACAATCTCGGAGTGGTGGAGCCGCTGACCCGAGCTGGTAGTAGGTGAGTGATGGGGTGACGCAGGAAGGTAGTCCATCCCGGGCGGTGGTTGTCCCGGGGTAAGGGTGTAGCCCGTCATCCAGGTAAATCCGGATGGCACGAGGGTGAGACCTGATGCCGAGCCGATTGTGGTGAAGTGGATGATCCTATGCTGTCGAGAAAAGCCTCTAGCGAGTTTCATGGCGGCCCGTACCCTAAACCGACTCAGGTGGTCAGGTAGAGAATACCGAGGCGTTCGGGTGAACTATGGTTAAGGAACTCGGCAAAATGCCCCCGTAACTTCGGGAGAAGGGGGGCCACACCTGGTGACGAGTTTTGCACTCTGAGCTGGAGGTGGCCGCAGAGACCAGCGAGAAGCGACTGTTTACTAAAAACACAGGTCCGTGCGAAGCCGTAAGGCGATGTATACGGACTGACGCCTGCCCGGTGCTGGAACGTTAAGGGGACCGGTTAGTCACTCTTCGGGGTGGCGAAGCTGAGAACTTAAGCGCCAGTAAACGGCGGTGGTAACTATAACCATCCTAAGGTAGCGAAATTCCTTGTCGGGTAAGTTCCGACCTGCACGAATGGCGTAACGACTTCTCGACTGTCTCAACCATAGGCCCGGTGAAATTGCACTACGAGTAAAGATGCTCGTTTCGCGCAGCAGGACGGAAAGACCCCGGGACCTTTACTACAGTTTGATATTGGTGTTCGGTTCGGCTTGTGTAGGATAGGTGGGAGACTGTGAACCCGGTACGCCAGTATCGGGGGAGTCGCCGTTGAAATACCACTCTGGTCGTGCTGGATGTCTAACCTGGGTCCGTGATCCGGATCAGGGACAGTGTCTGATGGGTAGTTTAACTGGGGCGGTTGCCTCCCAAAGGGTAACGGAGGCGCCCAAAGGTTCCCTCAGCCTGGTTGGTAATCAGGTGTTGAGTGTAAGTGCACAAGGGAGCTTGACTGTGAGACTGACGGGTCGAGCAGGGACGAAAGTCGGGACTAGTGATCCGGCGGTGGCTTGTGGAAGCGCCGTCGCTCAACGGATAAAAGGTACCCCGGGGATAACAGGCTGATCTTCCCCAAGAGTCCATATCGACGGGATGGTTTGGCACCTCGATGTCGGCTCGTCGCATCCTGGGGCTGGAGTCGGTCCCAAGGGTTGGGCTGTTCGCCCATTAAAGCGGTACGCGAGCTGGGTTTAGAACGTCGTGAGACAGTTCGGTCCCTATCCGCTGTGCGCGTAGGAGTCTTGAGAAGGGCTGTCCCTAGTACGAGAGGACCGGGACGGACGAACCTCTGGTGTGCCAGTTGTTCTGCCAAGGGCATGGCTGGTTGGCTACGTTCGGGAGGGATAACCGCTGAAAGCATCTAAGCGGGAAGCCTGCTTCGAGATGAGGACTCCCACCCACTTGATGGGGTAAGGCTCCCAGTAGACGACTGGGTTGATAGGCCAGATATGGAAGCCTGGTAACGGGTGGAGTTGACTGGTACTAATAGGCCGAGGGCTTGTCCTCAGTTGCTCGCGTTCACTGTGTTGGTTCTGAAACCACGAACA
>NZ_JASCXL010000214.1:0-5009 GCF_030010595.1 Streptomyces sp. CC224B
CCCCCCGCGCCGGGGGGGGGGGGGGGCGCGCTCCCGGGGGGGCCGGGGCCGTGCGCCCCGGCCCCGGGGGCCCCGGGCCCGTGCGGCCCGGGCCCGGGGCCCGGGGCCCGGGTCAGTCGCGCCGGCCCTGCGGCGGGTAGTGCGCGTAGGGGGAGCCGCCGCCCTGGGAGGGCACCGGACGCTGGTAGCCGTCGTACGGAGTCCCGCCCTGCTGGGGGGCGTTGGGCCGGATCCGGCGCGGCCACCAGGCGGCCCGGCCGAACAGCGCGGTGAGGGCGGGCGTGAAGAACATCGCCATCACGAAGGCCGAGATCATGATGCCGAAGGCGACCGCGAACCCGATCTGGGCGAGCGAGGCGTCGCTGGCCAGGAGCATCGAGGCGAAGGTGCCCGCGAGGATCACACCGGCCGCGGCGACCGTCGGGCCCGCGTGCTGGATGCTCTTCGCGGTCGCCTCCCGCGGGCCGAGGCCTTCCTTGGCCTCCTCCCTCAGGCGCGCGACCATCAGGATGTTGTAGTCGGTGCCGATGGCGACGACGAACAAGTACATGATGACCGGCAGGAAGAACGTCAGCCCGGCCTGGCCCTGGATCTCCTGGAAGAGCAGCACGCTCGCGCCGAGGGTGGCGCCGAAGCCGAGCGCGACGGAGACCATCAGATAGACCGGCGCGACGGCGCTGCGCAGCAGCAGGCCGAGGATGAGCATGATGAGCGCGGCCGCGGTCGGGAAGACCACGGAGAAGTCGCGGTTGACGGCCTTGTTGATGTCGACGAACACCGAGGTGATGCCGCCCACCTTGGTCTCGGTGCCCGGCGGGGCCGCCTCGTGGGCCGCGGTGCGCAGCGGGCCGCGGACGACGTCCATCGCCTCGCGGCCGTTGGGGTCCATGGTGAGCACGGCGTTGAACTCGGCGGTCGTGCCGTCCTTGCTGACCTGGGCGCGCGAGGCGTCGCCGACGCCCTTGACCTGCTTGAGCTTGTCGACGAAGGCCTTCATGTCGCGCTCGTCGAGCTTCTTACCGTTGGTGGAGCGCATCAGGACGCTGCTGGGGTTGGTGCTGCCCGCGGGCAGGTCCTTGCTCATGGTGTGCAGCGCGACCTGCGACTCCTTCGTGGACTTGTCGTCCTCCTGGCTGGCGAACGTCGGCTTGTAGCCGAGGGCGCCGACGGCACACACGATCATGAGGAGCCCGGAGGCGACCACGTACCGGCCGGGGTGGCGGGCCACCGACCGGCCGAGGGCGCCGAAGCGGGCCGCGCGCGGCTCCCGCTGCCACGACTTGGACGGCCAGAACACCTTGGTGCCCATCAGCGAGATGACGGCCGGGATCAGGGTGAGGCAGGCGAGCAGGGTCACGCCGATGGCGATGGCGAGGGCCGGGCCCATGGAGACCAGGAAGCTCAGCGAGGAGAGCAGCAGCGCGAGGAAGCACACGACAACGGCGCCCGCGGCCGAGGCGATGGCCTCGCCGACCCGGCCGACGGCCGAGACCATGGCGGTCTTCGGGTCCTCGCCGAGCCGCAGCCGCTCCCGGTAGCGGAACATCAGGAACAGGATGTAGTCCGTGCCGACGCCGAAGAGCACCACGATGAGCAGCGACGACACCGAGCTGTCGGCCTTGAGGTGGAACACCTTGGCGCAGGTGGCGATGAGGCCGTTGGCGACCTGGGAGACCAGGGTGATGCCGACGATGGTGAGGATGGTGATCGTCGGGCTGCGGAAGATGATCGTCATCAGGACGACGATCAGGATGATGGTGCCGAGGAAGATCAGCGAGTCGGCCTTCTTGGACGCCTCCTCGTTGTCGAGCTGCGTGGCCGCGTCACCGGTGACGCCCGCCTTGAGTCCGCTCTTGGCGACCAGGGACTTCAGGTCGTCGCGCATGTCCTCGACGGCATGCTGCTGGCCCTTGTCGCCCGCCTTCACGTCGGCCATCGAGACCATCACCGTCTGCACCTTCTTGTGCGGCGACGGCGGCGCGGTGACGACCTGCTCGACCTTCTCGTACTTCTTGGCCTTGAGCGCCTTGCCGACCTTGTCGACCTTCGCGGAGTCGGCCGCGGTCAGGGCCCTGCCGTCCTCGCGCGAGAACACCACGATCGCCGAGGGGGTGAAGCCCTTGGGGAACGCCTTCTCCTGGATCTTCTGCGCCTGGATCGACTCGTACTGCTTCGGAAGGAACTCTGCTTGGTCGGATGTGGTGGTCAGCGAGGGGGCGAAGCCGATCACCGCCGCTCCGGCGATGAGCCAACTGATGATCACCAGCCACCGGTGGCCGACGACGAAACGTCCTAGGGCTTTGAACACGGTTCCTTCCTCCACTCCGGATCGGGCCCGGAGTACTCGGTCTTCTGCTTTTCCAGGGGCTTGTGGTGGGCCGGTCACCGGGAGGGTGCGGGCTCCCGCACGCGGAACGGGCCGATCAGGCCGGGCAGCGCCTCCTCGGCGAAGCGCAGTCCGTCCGCGACGTCCACGTCGGGGATGCGGACGGCGCCCCGGCCCGCCGCGGTCGTGGCGGTCAGCGTGCACAGGCCCGCTCTGCGCTGGGCGTACGACTGCCGTCCGGTCCAGCCGACGATCCGGTCGCGCCGCAGCGCCACCGTGCGGCGCACGAACGTGCCGTGCCTGACGACGAGGTAGTCGCCGACGAGCGCGTGGCCGAGGCCGCGGTAGGCGTCGCGCGCGAGCGGGTACCCGAGGCCGGCGGTGACGGCCGCGACCAGGGGGACGGCCCACCAGGGCAGCAGTCCGCAGGCCACGCCCGCCCCGGCCGGAGCGGCCGCTCCGGCCGGGGCCAGCAGGCAGCCGCGCACCAGGCGGCGGCGCAGCGCGGGCCGGGGGTGACCGCGCAGGGCCGCGTGTGCGATCGGCGACGACGCCTCGTCGAGGACGTCGGCCGTCACCTGGTGCGCGGAGTCGAGGGGGGCGGGCGGCAGGAGCTGCGCGGGGTTGGTGAGGCGGGTGCCCGTGCCGCCGAGGCCCGTGGCGAGGAGCGTGAGACGGCCGGCGGCGACCGCGCGCAGCGGCAGCGGGCGGCTGAGCTCCACGCCGCAGACCCGCCGTTCGGCCACGGACACCGAGCGGGAGGTGAGCAGCCCGCGGGTCAGGTGCAGGGAGCCCTCCGGCTCGCGCTCCAGGCGGTAGCCGTACCACGCCTCGGCGAACGTCACGAGGGAGCCCGCGACGCCGAGGACCAGGAGCACGGCCGCCACGACGGCCACGGCCGCGGGCAGCGGCAGCGCGGACAGCCAGGCCCAGACGGCGCGCGCGGTGCGGTTGCCGCCGAGGTCGAGCCCCAGGGTGTCCAGGAGCTTGGAGCCGCCGGTGACCACGGCCACGACCCCGGCCAGGCTGGTGACGGTCAGCGGCGCGTACCGGGCCCAGGACGGGCGCAGCCGCGCGAGCGGGACCGGCAGGGCGGGCGTGGTGCCCGGGGCGCCGCGGTTCAGCAGCAGCGCCCGGAACTGGAGCGCCTGCTCGCGCGAGATCCCGTCGAGGACCAGCTCGTCGTCCTCGCTGCGGGCGGTGTGCTCGCCCGTGCCGACCTTGACGGCGGCGAGGCCGAAGAGCCGGTGCACCGGGTTGGCGGTGAGGTCCGCGCTGCGCACCCGGTCGCGCGGGATCGACTTGTCGGTGCGGAACAGCAGCCCGGAGTGGAGCTCGACCTCGCCGTCGGTGATCCGGAAGCGGGTGGTGCGGTAGCGGACCCACTCGTGCGCCGCCTGCACCCCGGCGACCACGATGTACGAGCCGAGGACGATCCAGCCGTGCGCGTTGAGCAGGTCGCGGGCGAGGAACATGGCGCCGAGCAGCGGCAGCGCCGGGCCCACGAGCCAGCTCACGCTCACCACGATCATGCGTGGGTGGAGCCGCTGCCAGGGCTGCGCCGCGGGCGGCGCCGGGGCCGGGCCGGCCACGTCGGGCGCCTGCGTCCGCGTGGTCATGTGCCGTCCTCGTGCAGGGCGCGGACGCGCTCGGTCAGGCGGCGTACGGTCTCCACGGCCAGGTCCCGGTCCAGCCCGGTGATGGTGACGGGGCCCGCCGCCGACGCGGTCGTCACGGTCAGCGCGGCCAGGCCGAAGAGCTGCATCAGCGGGCCGCGCTTGGTGTCCAGGGTCTGGATGCGGGTGAACGGCACGACGCGCCACTCCCGCACCAGCCAGCCCGACAGGGAGCACACCGCTTCGCCGCCGGCCTCCCAGCGGTGCACGCGGTAGCGGTACCAGGGGGTCAGCAGGGTGTAGCCGAGGCCCAGGGGGCACAGGACCGCGAAGACGATCCGGAGCCAGGACGGGGCGCCGGGCACGAAGGACGCGACGCCGAGCGCGGCGAGCACCGGCACGGCGACCAGCGCGTTCTGCGTCGTCCACCAGTAGACGGCACGGCGGTCGAGGCGCCGGCCCGGCCGCAGCTCACCGAGCACCTCGGGGGCACCGGTGCCGTGGCGGTCGGCGGGAGCGTCGGCGGCGCGGCGGTCGGCGGAGGCGTCGGTGTGGACGGTGCCCGCGGCGTGGGGCTCGCCGACGGCGTGGGGCGCGCCGGGGCGGTACCGCGTGGCGGCGTCGCGGTCGGTCGTGTCCGACCCCGCGCGCGCCGGCTGCCGCGTCTCGTGGGGCACTGCTCCTCCGCCTCCTTGGCTGGTCTGGCCGTACCAGCCAAACAAGCCGGGCAGGGGACGAGGCAGAGCGGTTCGTGTGGAGTGGAAGCGACCAAGGTTGTGACTTCGCAGGCGCGCTACCCACTTTCGTACGCACCCCTGTGTCCTATGGACCACTTACGGGCCGGGGTTGCGCGCGCGCCGTTAGGGTGACCGCGTGATAGGGCCGATTCGATGGTTGGGCCGCAGCGCCGTTCAGGACACCATCCTCGTCGCCGCACTGATCGCACTCAACGTCTTTGTCGCCTTCTGGAGCGGCTTTCCCCGTGAGGATCACCCGCGGTTTGGTCCGTGGGCGGGGTTGGGGTTGCAGGTGGTTGTGGTGGTGGTGTTGGTGGTGCGGCGGGTGTG
>NZ_JASCXL010000215.1:0-4976 GCF_030010595.1 Streptomyces sp. CC224B
CCCCCCCCCCCCCCCCCCCCCGCCCCCCCCCCCCCCCCCCCCGCCCCCGCCCCCCCGCGCGCGGGGGGGGGGCGGGCCGCGGGCGCGGCCCGCCCCCCCCCCCCCCGCCCCCCCCGCGCGGGGGCCCCCCCCCCCCCCCGCCCCGGGGGGGGCGCGGGGGGGGGGGGGGGCCCCGGGGGGGCCCCCCGGGTTTTGGGGCCGGGGGGGGTTTGGGGCAGCCCCCGGCAGGGCCCACCCGCCCCACGACCCGGAAGGAGCACCCAGTGACCCCCCAACCCGCTCAGCCCGAGTGGACCGCCGTGGACACCTACTTCGCGGACCTCCTCACCCCGGAGGACGAGGCCCTCGCCCACGCCCAGCGCACCAGCGAGGCCGCCGGCCTGCCGCCCATCGCCGTCACCCCGGCCCAGGGCAAGTTCCTCCACCTCCTCGCCCTCCTGACACCCGCCCGCCGCATCCTGGAGATCGGCACCCTCGGCGGCTACAGCACCATCTGGCTGGCCCGCGCCCTCCCGGCGGGCGGCCACCTCGTCACCCTCGAGTACGCCCCGGCCCACGCCGCCGTGGCCCGCGCCAACCTCACCCACGCGGGCCTGGACAAGGTCACCGAGCTGCGCACGGGCCCCGCCCTGGACTCCCTCGCCGCGCTGCACGCCGAGGGCGCCGACCCCTTCGACCTGGTCTTCATCGACGCGGACAAGGTCAACAACGCCCGCTACCTGGAGTGGGCCCTGAAGCTGACCCGCCCGGGCAGCCTCATCGTCCTGGACAACGTGGTCCGCGGCGGCCGGGTCGCCGACCCGGCCGCGGCCGACGAACCCGACATCCGCGGCACCCACGAGGCCCTGGAACTGGTCGCGAGCCACCCGAGGCTCGACGGCACGGCGGTGCAGACGGTGGGCGCGAAGGGGTACGACGGCTTCGCCCTGATCCGCGTACGGGACTGATCCGCGTACGGGACTGCGTACGGGACTGCGTACGGGACCAGAACCCGCGGGCCCGGCCCCGGGCCCGGGTTCTCAACCCTCGTGGTAGAAGCCCACGTTCACGCTGCGCGGCCCCGACCGGTCCTGGACGATGATCTCCCCGGAGCCGCCCCGGGGCAGCGGCGCCGCTCCGCCGTAGGCCAGCGGCGTCGCCGTCCCGCCGGTGTGGACGCGTACCTCGGAGGCCGGATCGGGCTGGGAGCCGCGCAGCCAGGTGACGGTCCAGACACCGTCGGCACCGCAGCGGAACTCCAGGTGCGTACGGGAGACGAACAGCCAGTCCTGCGGCGGCACCAGCCGGCACACGGCGCCGTCGCGCCCGACGCGCAGCACGGCGCCCGGTTCGCTGGGCACCTCGGCCATCGTCATGCCCGCGGTCGCCCCCGCGTCCGTACCCGACAGCGTGGCCATCGTGAGCTCCAGCATCTCCGCACCCCCATGAAGTCGGACACTCGCGCGCATCCTAGCCTCGCCTTCGCCGCGCGCCCTTTGGGACCATGGAACGCATGACGGAGCGGAAGCCACCCGGTGTGAGTTTCGAGTCCTGGATCGACCGCCAGATCCGCGAGGCGGAGGAGCGCGGGGACTTCGCCGCGCTGCCCGGCCGCGGCGAGCCCCTGCCCGACGACGCGAACGCGGTGTACGACGAACTGTGGTGGGTCAAGCGGAAGCTGGCCCGCGAGGGCGTGTCCGTGCTGTCGCCGACGCTGGCGCTGCGCAAGGAGGCGGAGGACGTGCTCGCGGCCGCGGCGGACGCGCCGTCCGAGCGCGTGGCCCGGCGCCTGGTGACGGAGCTGAACGACAAGATCCGCGAGGCGCTGCGCACCCCGCCGCCGGGCCCGCCGCTGGGCCTGCGGCCGTACGACGTGGACGAGGTGGCGCGCGACTGGCGCGAACGGCACGGCGGCTGACCGGGACCTCACGCCGTTCTCACGCGGTGGTACGGGAGGATGGGCCGCATGAGCATCGTGAAGATCAACGTCCTGAACGTGCCCGCCGAGCAGCGCGAGGTCCTGGAGCAGCGCTTCGCGTCCCGCGCGGGCGCCGTCGAGAACTCGGACGGCTTCGAGTGGTTCGAGCTCCTCCGCCCGGTCGAGGGCACGGACAACTACCTGGTGTACACGCGCTGGCGCGACGAGGCGTCGTTCCAGGCGTGGATGGAGGGCCCGATGAAGGCGGCCCACCAGGGCGGCGCGGACCGCCCCAAGCCGGCGGCCACGGGCAACGAGGTCTGGTCCTTCGAGGTGGTCCAGCAGGCGGCTCCGAAGCAGTCCTGAACCGCCCTGCCAAGAGGGAAGCCCTCCGAGCCGCGCCGCCGAAGCCAGGTATGACGGGCGGGCGGGTGGGAAAGCCCGCGACAGCGCCGCAGACGGCAGGCACCGGGGAGCACCCCACCCGCCCGGGCCGCGCCGGCGAAGCCGGGTGTGACGGGTGGGCGGGTGGGAAAGCCCTGCCCGGGTAGGGCCCCGGTCAGCGGGGCGCGCCGCGCGCGGGGGCGCGGGGGCGTTCGGCGACGGAGCCGCACAGCTCCGCGCCCAGCTCCTCCACCAACCGCATCAGATCCGTCGGCCGCCCCGGCGTCCACCAGTCCCCCAGCAGCTCCGCCAGGGACTCCTCACGGGCCTTGGCGAGCCGCGCGGCGACCTCGCGGCCGGCGGGGGCCAGCCACAGGCCCAGGCCCTCGCGCAGCACCAGGCGGCGCTCCTCCAGCTGCCGCGCGGCCTGCGTGATGACGGTCAGCGGCACCACGCTGCGCTCGGCGAGCGTCCCGGGCTCCACGTGCCCGTGGCGGCTGACCCGCAGCAGCAGCCAGCTCGCGGCGGGCAGCAGGTCGTACCCGGCCCGCCGGGTGATGTCCTCGTACACCGCGCGCCGCCCCTCCCGCGTACCGAGTACGGACAGGGCCCGCGCCACCTCGTCGTACGAGGACCGCTCCACCGGGTTGCTGGCGAGCGTCTGCGTGGGGTCGGGCGCGGTGACCGCGCGGCGCAGCTTGTCCTCGCGCAGCAGCCAGGCCAGCGCGAAGGCCACGACGGCGGCCGGTGCCGCGTACAGGAAGACGTCGGTGATGGAACTGGCGTACGCGCTGACGACGCCGGGCCGCAGCGTGGCGGGCAGCTCCGCGATGCCGCGCGGGTCGGCCTTGAGGGAGTCCACGGTGACGCCCGGCGGCAGGTCACGGCCGCCCAGGAAGGCGGCGAGCTTGTCGCCGAGCCGGTTGGTGAAGACGGTGCCGAAGACGGCCACGCCGAACGAGGCGCCGATGGAGCGGAAGAAGGTCGCGCCGGACGTGGCGACGCCGAGGTCCTCGTAGCCGACGGCGTTCTGCACGATCAGTACGAGCACCTGCATGACGAGGCCGAGCCCGAAGCCGAAGACGAAGAAGTACGCGCTCATCTCGGCGGTCGGGCTGTCCGGCTTCAACTGGTGCAGGAGCAGCAGCCCGAGGGCGGTGATGCCGGTGCCCGCGACGGGGAACACCTTCCAGCGCCCGGTCCGGCTGACGATCTGCCCGGACCCGGTCGACGCGATCAGCATGCCGACGACCATCGGCAGCATGTGCACGCCCGACATGGTGGGCGAGACGCCCTGGACGACCTGGAGGAACGTCGGCAGGTACGTCATGGCCCCGAACATCGCGAAGCCGACGACGAAGCTGATGACGGCGGACAGGGTGAAGGTCCGCACCCGGAACAGCCGCAGCGGGATCACCGGCTCCGCCGCCCGCCGCTCGACCGCGACGAAGCACGCCGTGAGCACCACCCCGAGCACCGCGAGCCCGATGATGCGCGGCGAGCCCCAGGGCCAGGTGGTGCCGCCGAGCGAGGCGACGAGCACGAAGCAGGTGGCGACGGAGGCGATGAGGAAGGTGCCGAGGTAGTCGATGGTGTGGCGGGCGGTGCGGGCCGGGATGCGCAGCGCGACGGCGATCACGGCGAGCGCGACCGCGCCGACGGGCAGGTTGATGTAGAAGACCCACCGCCAGCTCAGGTGCTGGGTGAACAGGCCGCCGAGCAGCGGCCCGAGCACACTGGTGGCGCCGAAGACGGCACCGAAGAGGCCCTGGTAGCGGCCGCGGTCGCGCGGCGAGACGAGGTCGCCGACGATCGCCATCGACAGGACCATGAGCCCGCCGCCGCCGAGGCCCTGGAGCGCGCGGAAGGCGATGAGCTCGCCCATGTTCTGGGCGGCCCCGCACAGCGCCGAACCCACCAGGAAGATCACGATGGCGGACTGGAAGAGGCGTTTGCGGCCGTACTGGTCGCCGAGCTTGCCCCACAGCGGGGTGGCGGCCGTGGCGGCGAGCAGATACGCCGTGACCACCCACGACAGGTGCTCCATCCCGCCGAGGTCGCTGACGATCGTCGGCAGGGCGGTGGAGACGATGGTCTGGTCCAGGGCGGCGAGCAGCATGCCGAGCAGCAGCGCGCCGATGGACACCAGCACACCGCCGGACACGTGCTCCTGTGCCCCTGTCCCGCGTCCCGGCCCACTCGGCCGTGCGCTCACGTCCTGCGTCATGGACACCTCCCCGGGTACTCCTCCACCTTCCATCGTGGGCCGTGTCTCCCGTTATGGCCTGTTGAGTCGTACGGCTGCATACTCCTGGAGAGCTCTGCGGGGCGGCCGAGGGAGGGGAGCACCCAGTGAGCGAGCGGCACGGGAGAGCCATGGGGCCTGAGGAGCCCGCCTTAGGAACTGGTACAGGGGCTGGTGAGGGGCCCGCGGGGCCCGTCTGCCCCCGGTGCGGCACCTCGCGGGCGCCCGACGGCGCGCCCGCCTGCGGCTGCGCGCGGCAGGCGGCGGACGCCGTCCTGGAGACCCGCTCCGCGCAGGCCGCGGCCGCCGAGGACTTCGATCCGCTGCGCATCCGGCCGTACGTGACGCTGCCGGAGCCCGCCTCGCCGCTCCCGGCGCTCGGGGCGGCTCCGCTGCCGCCGGGGCCCCGGCCCGCGGCCCCGCCGCCCGCCGCGCCCCCGGGCAGGCGGT
>NZ_JASCXL010000216.1:0-4915 GCF_030010595.1 Streptomyces sp. CC224B
GCCGCGGGCCCGGGCGCCTTCCGGGCCCGCAGGCCCTCCGCGTACCGGCTGCGGCCGATGGCCGGGCACGCGCCCGCGCGCACCGCCCCCGCCGGCCTCGCCGTGCGCCGCGCGCCCATCCTGCGGCTGCCCGGGCGCACCCGCGCCATGGTCCTGACCTTCGACGACGGACCCGACCCCCGCTACACCCCGGACATCCTGCGCACGCTGCGGCAGTACGACACCCGCGCCATGTTCTTCGTGTGCGGCGAGATGGTCGCGGACAACCAGGATCTGCTGCGGCAGATGGCCGACGACGGGCACGTGATCGGCAACCACACCTGGAGCCACCCGCTGCTCCCCGACCTGACGCGGTCCGCGATCCGCGAGCAGCTGGAGCGCACCAGCGACATCGTCCAGGGCACCGTCGGGGTGCCGCCGCTGTGGTTCCGCGCCCCCTACGGCGCCTGGAACCGGGCGGCCTTCGAGCTCGGCGCGGAGCTCGGCATGGAGCCGCTCGCCTGGACCGTCGACACCCTCGACTGGCGCACCCCCGGCACCCGCACCATCGTCCGGCGCGTCCTGAACGGCGCGGGCCCCGGCGTCGTCGTGCTCTCCCACGACGCGGGCGGCGACCGCACACAGAGCGTGCGCGCCCTCGACAGATATCTGCCGGCGCTCCTCGCCTCCGGATTCCACCTGACGGTGCCGCCGCGCCCACCCGGGTGGTGACTCCGCCTCGCGCACCGCGCGGTCGCGCGTCAGCGCACGTCGACCAGGCGGGCGAACACCACCACGTTGCCGTCGTAGCCGCTCTGCTGCGAGAAACCGCCGCCGCAGGTGATGACCCGCAGCTCGGGCACGCCCTTGTTGCCGTACACGCGATGGCCGGGGAAGTCGTTCTTGGCGAACACCTCGACGCCGTAGACCTCGAAGACGGCCGTACGCCGGTCCTGGCGCAGGACCTCGACGCGGGCGCCCTTCTTGAGCGAGCCGAGGCTGTAGAAGACCGCCGGGCCCTGCCGGTTGTCGACGTGGCCCACGACGACGGCCGTGCCCTTCTCACCGGGCGACACCGCTCCGGTGAACCAGCCCGCGAGGTTGGGGTCGTCCGCCGGGGGCGCGTCCACCCAGCCCTCCGCGTCGAGGCCGACCTGCATCACCGGGGCGTCGACGCGGATCGCCTTGATGCGGACGCGGTGGGCGGGCGAGAACGTCAGGGGCACGGGGGCGTCCTCCGCCTTGACGGGCGCGCGGTCCGCGGCCGCCGCCGACTCGGGCTGGGGCGGGCCCACGTCGAACTCCCCGGAGCCGTTGCGGATCAGTGCGAGCCCGGTGAGCAGCACCAGCGCCATCACACCCCATGGCGCACGCTTGCGCGGCCGCTCCTCCTCGAATTCCTCGAACTCTCCGGAAGGCTGCCCGGCGGCCTCGAACGGTTGGGACGACGACATTCCCTATCCCCTCTCGACGCGGCGTTCCGGCCACGTCACGGCACGTACGAAAACGCTAAGTGCAGCGCGCGCGGCGTGCGAAAGGGCGGATGCGAACGGGTGGCGTGACCACGGGGTCTGCGCCATCCGAGTCGCGGCCCGCAGGAAATTTCTGACGGTTCGTGACCTGCGGCGATTACCTCTCGCGCGGACGGCGCCCGGCGTGTTGCCTCACCAGGACGGACGATCCCCGAAATGCGGCCGTACGCAGGGCGTCTGAGGGTCTGACTGAGGGGTGCTCTCGCCGAACGACCGGGGAAATGGATTCCCGGGGTGCCTCTCGCGGAGGAATTCCATGCGTAATTCACGTGCACTGGCGGCGGTCGTCGCCGCGGGCGCCGTCGTGGGCCTCGCCGCGCCGACGGCCACCGCCTGGACCGGACCGAGCAACATCGTCGCCATGCCCAGCGTGATCGCCCGGGGCGGTCAGCTCACGGTCACCGTCGACAGTTGCGAGGCGCCCGGCACGGTCGAGTCGCCCGCCTTCCCGAAGACCCACCTGAACGCCATCCCGGGCGGCAACACGTCGAGCGCGACCGTCACCGTCCACCACCACGCCCGGCCCGGTGCCTACGACATCACCGCGCACTGCAACGGCAAGCCGCTCACGCGGCCGCACGCCTTCACCGTGATCCACGGCGCCGCGCGCGGCGGCCTCGGCGGCAGCTCCACGTCCGGTGCCACCAGCACCGACATGGCCATCGGCGGTGCCCTGGTGACGGTTGCCCTGGTCGGCGGCGGCGTGTTCTGGATGCGGCGCCGCGCCGAGAACAAGGCCTGAGCGGCGCGGGCGGAGGATGAAGGACCACGGCCGGCCTCGCGCGTCCCCCTTCCGCGCCGGGCCGGCCGCGTCCCCGCGCCTCGCACGGGCGTCGCGCCTCGCACGGGCGTCGTCCGTGTGCGAGGTCCGTGAGGCGCCGCGTGCGGGACCTGTGTGCGGGAAGTGCGGGCGGGGTGCGTGCGCCGCTGTGGACGGGATCCATGCGTGGGGGCCGTGTGCGGGATACATGCGCGGCATCCGTGTGCGGGGGCCGTGTGCCGGTGCCGGTTCAGGAGTGGCCGGAGTCCGGGCGCCGCCGCGTCCAGCAGTACGCCGTGCCGAGCACACCCGCGATGAGCACGCCGCCCACGGCGACGTGCTGGGCGTCGAACCCGCCTGCGCTGCCCCCCACACCCGCCTTGACGCCCTTGGTCTGCGTACCGGGGCTCTGGCGGCCGCCGCCGGTGGCGATGGTCAGGTCGGTCGTGCCGGACTCCGGGCCGCAGGTGAACGTCACCTCGTACAGGGCGCCGGGCTTGGCGTCCGGGAAGACGTGCGCCGTGGCCGACTTCTGCCCCTTGGGGACGGTGACGTCGTCGAAGACGCCGGAGGTCACCTTCGCGGCGTGCTCGCAGCCGTCGACGCTCAGCGTGACCTGGCCGCCCGCGGCGACCGTGGAGGGCGTGACGCGGAAGCCGAACGACGTGATGTTCTCGTCGCCCGCCACCGCGGTGGGAGTGGTCAGGGCCAGGGCGGCCGTGGTGAGCAGTGCCGCCGAGGCGACGCGTATCGCGCGCATGACGAGTCCTCCGGGTCCCGAGGAGCGGCCGCGGACCTGCTTCCGGCGGCGCCTGATACGCACCTCGATGCCGTGAACGCTAGATATGCCGCGGTTGCCCCGCGATCGCTGTCGTACGAACGGGGCACAGCGGTGGGCCGGACAGGGGACACGGGCGGCGTGGCGCGGTGACGCGGTGTGAGGACGTGGCAGGGCGGGGCAGCGTGTCAGGCGCCGGGTCCGGCACCGGCGCGGCGACGGGTGCGGGGGAGGGGCCCACGGCTGCGGACGCGAGGGCGCGCGACGCGTACGAGGTGGAGGGCGTGCACGGCGCGAGTACGGAGCGGGGGGAGCGTGGCCGGGCGCGTGGGCGGCGGCGTGCGCAGGCGGGTGAGGCGAGGGCGAGGCGGCCGTTCCGGTCACACGCCGTGTGCGTGCCGCGCACGCACTGGTCCGGCGCACACGCTCCCCGGACGGCTCCGGGAGGGGGTTACATGGGCATATGCCGCACGGGTGACGGCACAACGGGGGACAGCGGGGGCACCCGTGCGGCCGGGCCACCGGTACTTCCCCTGCGCCGGTGGCCCGACGGGCGGCCGGGCGACCGGACGGGACCGGCTCCGTGCCTCCCGCAGGGACGGTTCCGGCCGGGTGCGCCGCACGGCGCCGGCCTGACGCACAGCACCGTCCCGCCCGGACGCGCCGCACGGCACCGGCCCGGCACCCGCCGCCGGGAGCGGCCCGGTGCCGCACGGCCGGAAGCCGCGGGCCACCCGGGACTCCGGACCACCCGGGGCCCGGACCACCCGGGACCCCGGACCACCCGGGACCCCGAGCCACCGGGCCCCCGGGCCACCCGGAACCCCGCCCACCGGGGGCGGCTCAGTCGCCGACGCCCGGGAACAGCACCTTGAAGGGCTCCGCCGTCGCCGCGATGCCCCGGCTGTAGGGGGCGTCGAAGCCCCAGATGAGGAAGAGCAGGAAGGCGATCAGGGCGGAGAAGAGACCGGCGAGGATGAGTTCGCGCGCCGTGCGACGGATCTGCAGGGCGAAGATCAGACCCACGGTGACGAGGCCGCCGGTGAGCAGGCCGAACCAGACGACGCCGGGCATGGTCGGCTCGGCGCTGTCGCCCCGGGCGACGCGGGCGTCGTCGACGATGGCCACCTGGTCGATCAGCGGCTGGTAGGCCTGGGCCTCGAAGTCGGACGCGGGTTCGTAATCGGTCACGCCGTGGCGGATACGTTCCAGCAACTGGGTGCCGCGCGGGGTCAGTTCCCCGGTGTCGGCCATCCGGTCCCACTCCGTGGTGACGACATGGCCGACATACGCCCTTACGTCGCCCCGGATGCGGTCGCGGACCTCGGCGGGGTAGATCCGGACCCGCTCGTGCACCTCGTGCAGCGCCTGGGCCTCGACACGGACGTGGTCCTGGGCGGCGCTGCGAGCCTCCCAGACGCCTGCGATGGCCAGACCGAGGACGATCGCGTAGACCACGCCGATCATCATCGTCATGTACTCCATCACGTCCGGAGTTTCCGACGCGTCATAGTCCGCGGAGGTTCGCCAGTGCCGCAGGACGACGACGACGAGCACGACGCCGCACGCGGCGCCCATCGCGAGGGTGAGAACAAGCCATTCCGACAACGGTTCCTCCGGCGGTCAGCGCGGTCGCAGCGCGGCGACGGCGAGCACCGCGGGTGCGGTGATGAGCAGGGTGAGATGGACCAGGGACGGCCCGCCGCGCGGCTGCTGCCGACGCGTGGGCGCGCGGTACTCGGGGTACGCCACGGGCTCGGGCGCGGGGCTGGAGCGCTCCGGCGGCGTCGGGCTCGGCGCGGGCGGCTTCGGCCGCGGCGGGGCGACCGACGGCGCGGGCGGCGCCGGGGCCGCCACGGGCGGTGG
>NZ_JASCXL010000217.1:0-4667 GCF_030010595.1 Streptomyces sp. CC224B
TCCGGGACGCGGCGGCGGGCGGGCCGGCCGCCGGGCTGCGCGACCTGCTCGCGCGCGCCGACGCCGTGGTGGCACAGGCCGAGCGGGCCCGGGCGGCGGGCGCGTACGACCCGGTCGACCTGCTGCGCCGCGTCACGGAGGCCGACGCGGCGCTCGACCACGCCCTGGCCGCGGCAGGGGGGCGCGAGGCCGCCGCCGACCGGGCCGACGCGCTCCTCGGCCCGGCCCTGCTCGTCGCGCGCGGTACGGTCGCCACCGCCCGGGAGCAGGTGACGACGCACCTCGGCGCGGTGGGCGCCGAGGCCCGGACCCGGCTCGCGGAGGCCGAGCGCCATCTGGAGCGGGCGGAGGGGCACGGCGGCCGGGTCGACCCCCGCGCGGCCCGCTTCCCCGCCCCGGCGTCGCCCGTCGCCGCGCTCGTGGACGCCCGGCGCGCCGACGCCCTGGCCCGGCAGGCCCGGACCCTCGCCGAGCGGGATGTGCGCGCGTACGGCCACCCGGACGGCGGCGAGCCCGGTGACGGCGTGGGCGGGGCCGTCCTGGGCGGGATCCTGCGCGGGCCGGCCGGTGACGGGAGCGGGCCCGGTGGCGGCGGACCCGCTGGCGGCGGGCCCCGTGACGGCGGGCCCGGCGCCTTCGGCGGGACGAGGACGCGGGGGCGGACAGGGAGCGGCTGACGGCTCCGGGCACGGGCCCGGTCCCCGTACTTCGTACCTCGTACCTCGTACAGCGCACAGGAGGCGGCGGCATGACCAAGCAGACGATCCTCGGGCGGGTGACGCAGCTCGCGAAGGCGCGTACGCACACCCTGCTCGACCTGGCCGAGGACCCGAGGGACGTCTTCGAGCGGCTGGTCCGCGACTACACGGACACCATCGAGGAGGCGGAGCGGGCCGCCGCGGCGGCCGCCGCCGACCTGCGGCTGCTGCGGCAGGACCAGGAGGAGGACCGACGGGCCGCCGTCGCCTGGGGCGCGCGGGCGCGGGACACGAGCCGCAGGGCGGACGTGCTGCGGGCGGCCGGGAGCGCCGCGGCGGCCGACCGGTTCGACCGCCTCGCGAAGGTCGCCCTGGGGCGGCAGGTGCGCGCGGAGCGGGAGGCCGCCGACGCCGAGCCGGTGATCGCCGCGCAGGGCGACATGGTCGCCCGCCTGAAGGAGGGCCTGGACTCGATGAGGATCAAGCTGACGGAGCTGCGCTCGGCGCGGGACCGGGTGGCGGCCCGCGCCCGGGCCGGTACGGGGGCGCCCGGCGGCACCGGGGGCGCGGACGTGCTGGACCCGCGCGGTGAGCTCGGCCGGTTCGAGGAGAAGGTGTGCAGGGAGGAGGCGCGGGCGCTGGGCCGGCCGGAACCGGCGGCGTCGCCGCTGGACGACCAGTTCGAGCGGGTGGAGAGCCTGGCCGACGAGGCGGAGGTCGAGGCGCGGCTGGCCGCGCTGAAGGCCACGACGTGACTCGCCGCGACGTACGGGCCGCGACGTACGGGCCACGACGTGACGGGCCGGGGCGCGCCGGGCGGGAGCGCCCCGGGTGGAAGCGTCCCGGGTGGAAGCGTCCCGGGCTCAGAACAGGCTCATCAGCGCCTCCGCCGCGTCCATCGGGGGTGTGCCGCCGCCCGGCAGCGGCAGTTCGAACCAGACCGTCTTGCCGCGCGGGGTGCGGCGTGAGCCCCAGGCCGCGCTGAGCAGCCCGACGAGCTGGAGGCCGCGGCCGCCCTCGTCGGTGTCGCGGGCGCGGCGGCGGCGCGGCTGGACCAGGCCCGCGTCCCAGACCTCGCAGACCAGGGTGCGGTCGAGCAGCAGCCGCAGCCGGATCTCGCCCTCGCCGTACCGCAGGGCGTTGGTGACCAGCTCGCTGACGAGGAGTTCGGCGGTGTCGACGAGCGGTTCGAGGTCCCACTCGCGCAGCCGCGCGCACGCCAGCTCCCGGGCGTGGCCGACCGAGCGCGGCTCGCGCGGCAGGGTCCAGTCGCCGACGTGCTCGGCGGGCAGCCCCTGCACGCGCGCCATGAGCAGCGCGATGTCGTCCTCGCCGTGGTGGGTGTCGAGGGTGCTGAGGACGTGGTCGCAGATGTCCTCCAGGGCCTGCGCCGGTTCGGCGAGGGCGCCGACGAACGCGTTCAGGCCCTCGTCGAGGGGGTGGTCGCGGGACTCGACGAGGCCGTCGGTGTACAGGGCGAGCAGGGCGCCCTCGGGCAGGTCGACCTCGACCTCCTCGAAGGGCTCGCCGCCGACGCCGAGCGGCATCCCCGGGGGCACGTCGAGCATGAGCGCGCTCTCGCCGGGCTCCACCAGGACGGGCGGCAGGTGGCCCGCGTTGGCGATGGTGACGCGGCGCGTGACGGCGTCGTACACCGCGTACACGCAGGTCGCCAGGTACACCTCGGCGAGGTCGTCGGTGTCGCGGTCGGTGCGGGCGCCGGACCGCCGGGGCCCCGCGGGGTTGCCGAGGCCGCGGGCGATCTCGTCGAGCGCGGCGAGCACGTCCGCGGGTTCCAGGTCGAGCAGCGCGAGGGTGCGTACGGCGGAGCGCAGCTCGCCCATGGCGACGGCGGCGCGCAGGCCGCGGCCCATGACGTCGCCGACGACGAGCGCGGTGCGGTGGCCGGGCAGTTCGATGACGTCGAACCAGTCGCCGCCGACCTCGGTGGCGGTGTTGCCCGGCAGGTAGCGGCAGGCGATGTCGAGCCCGGCCGCCTCCGGGTCGCCGGGCGGCAGCAGGGAGCGCTGGAGGATGAGGGCGCGCTCGTGCTCGCGGCGGTAGAGGCGCGCGTTGTCGATGCAGACGGCGGCGCGCGCGGCGAGCTCCACGGCGAGCGCCCGGTCGCGTTCGCCGAACGGCTCGCTGCCCTTCGTACGGGAGAACTGCGCGAGGCCCACGACGGTGTCGTGCGCGACCATCGGGACGGCCAGGGTGGACTGGATGAGGCCGTTGGTCAGCCGGCTCGGCCCGCAGTCGTCCCCGGCGATCAGCCGGGGCCGGGCGGCGCGCAGGGCGTCGGCACAGGGCGAGGTGAAGGGGTAGCGGTGCACGGAGCCGACGTCGATGGGGCCGGTGCCCTCCGGGAAGGGCGCGTCGGCGACGGCGCTGGCGAAGGCGACGCGGCGCAGTTCGGCGCTGCCGTCGGCGAGGCTCTGGCGGATGTGCGCGGTCTCGTCGCCGTCGAGCAGGCCCTGGTACAGGTCGACGGAGGCCAGGTCGCAGAAGCCGGGGACGGTGACGTCGAGGAGTTCGCGGGCGGTGGTCTCCAGGTCGAGGGAGTTGCCGATGCGGGCGCCCGCCTCGTTCAGGAGGGCGAGGTTGCGGCGGGCGTGCGCGGCCTCGCGGGCGGCGGCGTGCCGGCTGGTGACGTCGTTGCCGAGGCCCGCGACCCCGATGGGGCGGCCGGAGCCGCTGTGCACGCGGTAGAGGTTGATGGACCAGTGGCGGCGCTCGCTGCTGCCCGGCGCGGGCCCGACGATCTGCATGTCCGTGACGGCCTCGCCGGTCTCCAGGACGCGGCGCAGCGCGGCCTGCATGCGGTCGGCCTCGTGGCGGGGCAGGTAGTCGTGGACGGTGCGGCCGCGGTGGTCCTCCGTCTCGCCACCGAAGACGGCGGCGAAGCGGCGGTTGGTGCGCTGCACCTTGAGGTCCGTGCCGAACAGCAGGAAGCCGAAAGGGGACTGCCCGAAGATGGCCTGCGAGGCCGCGAGGTCCGTCTCGATCCGCCGCAGCGCCCGTACGTCGACGACGATGCAGACGGCGGACCGCTCGCCGTCCGGCGTCCTGGCGGGCATGACGTAGACCTCGGCGACGCCTTCCCGCACGGGGGCGCCTTCCCGCACGGAAGCGCCGGGGCCGGGGCCGCGCTCGGCCGACGACTGCCGCGCGGCGCCGTGGGCCCGCGCGTCGGCGCCGGAGGGGCGCTCGGCGGTGCCGGGAGTCCGTCCGCCGGTGCCCGGAGCCCGCTCCTCGGTGCCGGGCGGCCACTCCTGGGTGCCGCACGTCCAGCCCTCGGCGTTGGGAGTCCGCTCGCCGGCCGCGGGCGTCCGGTCCCCGGGTCCGGCCGTCCGGTCCTCGGACCGGGCCGTCCGGTCCTCGGGGGCGCGCGACCGCGCCCCGCCCCCGTGCGGGCGCTCGTCGGCCGCGGGCAGACGGAAGGGGACCGCCCCCGTCCACTCCCGCCCGTCGAGGATCTCGGCCATCTTGCGGTGGCCGCGCGGCCGCAGCTCCTGCGGTACGAACGCCTCGATCGGGTCCTTGCCGACGGCGTCCCGCGCGGCCACGCCGAACAGCCGCTCGGCGCGCTCGCTCCACTGGTCGACGAGCCCGTCCGGGCCGATCGAGAACGACGCCACCCTGATGTAGTCGTAGAGGGACCCCGGAGGGCTGCCCTGCCAGACGATGTCGCCCCCGGCGGGGGGTGGGCCCTCGACGCGCGCGGGGGTGCCGCCGACGCCGGGGCCGCGCGTGTCGACGCCGTCCCGGGGCGCGGCTACGCCAGGTGCCGCACCGCTGGTTACCGCCCCGGGCGCGCCGCCGCCTACGCCGTCGCCGCCGCCCGGCCGCGCGGCGCCGCCCGCCTCCTCCGGTACGCGGGGCGCGGCAGCCCCCAGCGTGTCGTCGGGGGCGTCGCGCGCGGCGCCCTGGGGCGTGCCGGGGGAGCGCTCGGGTCCGGTGGCGCCCGTG
>NZ_JASCXL010000218.1:0-4658 GCF_030010595.1 Streptomyces sp. CC224B
GGGGGGGGGGGGGGGGGGGGCGGGCGGGGGGGGGGCCGGGGGGGGGCTAGTGCTGCGTGGTGGGGGGGCCCCCCCCCCCCCCCCCCCCCGGGGGGGGGGGGGGGGGGGGCCCCGGGGGGTTCGCCGCCGTTCACCATCTGGTGGCGGGGGCGAAGGTGGTGTGGAAGTGCTGGGCGATCTGGGCGAGGTGGTCGGCGGCGTTCTGGCGGGCGGCCGGGTCGGTGATGTCGGCCAGGGGGTTCACGTTCGGGGTGTGCGGGTGGGGTACCGGTGTGAAGTCGTGGCCGGTGGCCAGGACCGTGCCGGTCAGGAGCCAGTCGCCGATGTGGAGGCCGGTGAGGCGGTAGCCGCTGGTGTCGCCGGGTCGGCCGAGGCTGAGGGCGACGTCGTAGCGGCCGGGCTGGCCGTAGTAGGCCGGTCTCACCAGGATCCTGTCGTTGCCGAAGGTGTACAGGGCGTGGCCGGTGTCCTTGAAGTGGCCGATGCGGGCGGTGGTGCCGTTGTCGAAGGTGACGGTGGTCTGCATGGTCTCGCCTCTCGTGGGTGCTTCGGTGCTTCGTCCTTACGCCCCCAACTTTACAACGCCACGTTGTATGGATGGAAGGGGGTCCCGGGAACTCTTTTCACCGGGGCCGGGTCACCCAGAGCGCGCGGCCCGGCGCACGAGGACGTCCCGCCCCGCCTCCAGGGCACGGGCCAGGTCCAGGACGTACACGCCGCGGCGGTCGTCGGCGTCGCGGCACAGCGGGCGCCAGGCGGCCGCGTTGCTGGCCATGAGGTTGCTGGCGAGGCCGTCGAGGCGGTCCAACTCCTCGTCGGTCAGGTCGCGTTCGGCGCCCTCGGCCGAGATGGCGGCGGTGGCGACCCGTTCGTCCGGGTCACCGTTCTCCTCGATGCGGACCGCGGCCACCGCGCGGTCGTGGCGCAGCAGGATGTGCGCGACGAGGGCGGCGGAGCAGCGGGCCAGCTCCAGGTCGGCGACCACGCGCTGCTCCGGCAGGAGTTCCGTGATCTGGTAGGCGAGGATCTCCTCGCCGAGCGCGGCGTTCAGGGCGGCTTCGTCGTCCGTAGCCACGGCGGCACCTCCGGGTCGGGGAAGCACAGAACATAGCTCGGTACCCAATACACATGCCATGCATGGAGCGAGCGGCCGGGGCGCGTGGGGACAGGAGGGCCCTTGGTCGCGAGGGGGCGCTGTGCAGGACGGGGAGCCGCCGCCGCGGTGGTCCGCAGCGGCGGCGTGTCGATCCGAATGCGTGCGGCCGCGTGACGTGACCGGGATGCCGGCGGGGGGCCGCCGCAGGTCACAGCCCGATCAAGACGGCAGCACCCGGCCATCTCGCACGGCACGCTGGGCTCACCACCGGGGAGGGGAGTACGTCCATGTCCGACGAGCCCAGTTACCGCGATGTCCAGAGCGCCGTGCGGGTCGAGAAGTTCCGCATCTGGTTCGCCTGGTTCTGCGGTGGTTTCATCATGCTCGGCATCGCGATAGCCGCTCAGGACGTGGCCGTCCTCAGCGTCGTCACCCAGACGCTTCTGGTCGTGCTGGGCATCCTGTCCACCATCGCCGCGGTGACGATGACCAACCGCCTCAACCGCCGGGCCGTGGAGGCCCGCCGCAAGGTCCTCGGCGACGACATCTGACCCCGGGCGCCCTCAAAAGCACGGAGCACGGCGCGCGGCGGCGAGGGCCTCGCCGGGCCGGAGCGGGCGTCCGGTCTCCCGCAGGTGCTGCAGGGAGACGGCGGAGTCCCAGTCGTAGTCGCTGCAGTCGTCGGCCAGGGCGGTGTCGCAGCCGCAGTCGCAGCGGTAGGGGATGACCAGCAGGAGGGCGGCGGCGGGGTGGACGTCGCAGCCGTCCCAGGGGAAGCCGTCGGTGATGAGTACCAGTGGGCCGTCGGCTGCCTCGGTGTAGCCGTTGCTCTGGCAGCACAGGCAGGTGCAGTCCGGGTCGACCGGTCCGGGCATCGCCCGGTACGGGTCGGTGAAGTGGTCGGCGTCGACGGGTGCGGTGCCCGGCTCGTGGGCGCCGGGGAAGGCGGCGACGATCATGTCGCCGAGGGTGACCTGGTCGGCGCGCATCACGCGGGCCCGGACGAAGTCCGCCGGGTCGATGGGGGTGTAGTCCTCGCCCACCGGGCGCGGGGTGATTCTCGTACGGTCCCGTGCCTGGGTCGTCATGCTCCAGCCTCCGTCTCCTGGTCGAGGTCGTTGACCGCCCAGGCGATCAGGGTGAGGGGGCGGCGCGTGCCGAGAGGGAGGACGCCATTGACGAAGGCGTCCCTGGTCGGCCGCCAGCCGCGCAGCCGGTGCGCGTGGATCGCTTCGATCACGTCCGTGGCGAACGGGCCGTGCTCGTCCTCGGAGCACCAGACGCACGCCTCGTGGCGGGGGTCGCCTGCGGCGACCCGGGTGTACAGGCGCAGTTCCTCGCGCCCGGTGCGGGTGTCGAGCAGCAGCAGGGCGGTGCTGATGACGGGGGCGTCCGCGTCGGCGAATTCGGCGGCGAGCAGGGCGCGCAGATGCTCGAGGGTCGGGGCGGTCACGGCCGCACCGTCCGCTCGACCAGCTTCAGGAGCCACTCGCGGCCGACGCGGGGGTCGTGGCCGCAGGTGCCGGTGACCGTGCCGTCGGGCCCGTTGCTGATGGTGACGTACTTGCCCTCCTTGAGCTGCCGGACCACGTACGCGATGCGGTGCTCCTCGCGTTCCAGCGCCATCCTCTCCGCGCCGGTGAGGTGCGCGGTGTCGGTCGTCGCCATGCCTGCCCCTTTCGCTCCGGGTGTGTTCCGTGTCCCCACCATAGACGAAACCCAATACACATGGAACAGCATAAGGGTGGGGATTGATCTTGACTCGTGGCCCCGGGCAGAGCGTTCATGGAGTCACGGCGGGGCCCACCGCGAAGCGCACGCGGCCCGCCCAACTCCCGGCCGGGGACACCCACTTGCCCGACGCAACGAGACGAGGACGACCATGCAGACCGAGACCGCCGCCGCCCCGGCCGAGCTGACCAACGCCCAGCGCAAGGCGCTCGCCGCCTTGGCGGACAACCCCGGCGCGAAGGTCGCCGAGATCGCCCTGGCCGCCGGGATCGGAGCCTCCACCGCAGGCAAGGCCCTCACCGCCCTGGAGGCGCACAACCTGGCCCACCGGGAGCGCTGGGGCAAGGTCGGCGGCCGCCAGGCGGCCGACCGCTGGTACCCCCGCCCGGCCGCAACCGAGCCGCAGGAGCCCGCCAGTGAGGGGGCCGAGGCGGCGCCGCACACGGCCGCACCCGCCGCGCAGGCGGCTTTGGCCCAGACGCCCGCCGCCGAGCCGGACCCGGCGGCTGCCGGGGCCGACGAGGACCCGGCCCTGGCTGAGGCTCCGCAGGCCGACGAGGCCCCGGCCAGCCCCCGGCTGGCGCGCGGCGGCCTGCGCCAGATGGTCTACGAGCACCTGGAGGCCCACCCCGACGACGAGGTCACCGCCCCGCGCCTGGCCAAGGCTCTCGGCCGCAGCGCCGGAGCGGTCGCCAACGCCCTGGCCAAGCTCACCCAGCAGGGGCAGGCCGACCTGGTCGGCGAGAGCCCGCGCCGCTACCGCCTGGCCAACCAGGCGTAGCGGCCTCCGGCGAAGGGGCGCGCGTGGGCGCCCCTTCGCTCGGGCCGTTCGCCACCCCGCCTGGCGGCGAACGGCCCCGCGCCCGCGTCCCGGCGCCGGAGCCGGGCCGGAGCCGGGCCGGAGCCGGGGCCGGGGCCGGGCCGGAGCCGGGCCGGAGCCGGGGCCGGGGCCGGGCGGAGCAATGAGGGCCTTGCCGCCCCGGAACGGACACGGCAGTGCCCGGGGGCGACGGCCTTCGGCCCCGACCGAGGCCCCCGCGCCATGCCCGGCTGGCGCGCGGCGGCTTGCACAGATGGTCTGCGTGGGCCTGGAGGCCGGTCCCGACGACGAGGTCACTGCCCGGCTCCCCTGCGGCGAGCACTTCTTCCCGCCATCCGGCAGCGGGCCGCGGGCGATCGGCGGGCCCGGGCGCAGCGTCTTCGCGCCCGGGGGCCCGCACGGCGTGGCCGGATGACGCCGCACCCCACCCCAAACACTTGCATGTGTATTGGGTTTCTCTTAGCTTCTGGGAGTACCCCGATGGCGACGGATCGGCATCTCGCCCGGGGCCCTCCCGGCCGACCGGCCGCGAGGTCACTCCACAGATGGAGGACATGATGGGCAAGTTCCAGCACTCCGACGACATCCCCGTCGCCCCGGAGGTGTGGGAGGGCCGTATCGAGACCCGCCTCGCCGACGTCCGGGAGGCGCGCGCCGAGGGCGACAGCGCCGGAGAGGCACTGGCCGAGGACCGGCTGAACCGCGCGCTGGACAACTACGCGCGCGACAGCCGGTAGCCGCTCGAGGCCCTGCAGGCCCCGCGCCGCCCCCGGGACCGCCTGCCTGCCCTCGTTCAGGGGCCGGCAGCCCGCCGGGCGGGCACGGCCGGCGCCACCGGGGAGGGCCATACCTGGGGGGCGGGGGGCGCCCCCGCGGGGGGCGGGGGGGGGGGGGGGGGGGGGGGGGGGGGGGGGGGGGGGGCCGGGGCGGGGGCCCGGCCCGGGCGGGGGCGCGGGGGGGGCGGGGGGGGGGGGGGGGGGGGGGGGGGGCAGGGGGGAGAGGAGAGGGGGC
>NZ_JASCXL010000219.1:0-4655 GCF_030010595.1 Streptomyces sp. CC224B
GGGCGGAGGCCCGGCCGCCGCAGCGCCGCGCCGAGGAGCCGCGCCGCCGTGCCGTGGGCACCCGCGGCGGCCTCCGCCCCGGCGAGGCCCTCCAGGGCGAGCGCCAGCGCCCGCGGGTCGCCCAGGCCCCGCGCCACCTCGAACCCCCCCGCGTGCCACGCCCGGGCCGCCTCGGCGTCGCCGCGCAGCTCCGCCGTGAAGCCCAGCTCGGCGAGCGCGAGCGTCACGCCGGGGCCGTAGCCGGCCTTGCGGAACCACGCCAACAGCTCGCGCATGTGCCGCTCCGCGCCGTCCAGGTCGCCCTCCCTGCGCGCCCCGAGCCCGAGGCCGATCAGGGCGTCGACCTCACCCGAGCGGAAGCTGTGGTCGCGCGCCAGCCTCAGGGCCCGCTCGTGCGCGGCCCGGGCCCCCGCCGTGTCGCCCGTGAGCAGCGCGATCCGGCCAAGGCCCGACAGGCGCTTGGAGGCCTCCGCCCACAGGCCGAGCCGCTCCGCGATGGCGAGCCCCTCGCGGTGCAGCCGGGCGGCCTCGGCGTAGTCGCCCGCGATCTCGCTGAGCGCGGCCAGCGGGAACACCGTCTGCAACTGCCCCCAGCCGTCGCCCAGTTGCCGGAAGAGCCGCGCGCTGCGCTCGCTGTCCCGCCGGACCGCGGCCAGGTCACCGTGCGCCATGGCGTGGCGCGCCCGCACGCTGAGCGCCGCCGCCGTGCCCCAGTCGTCGCCCAGCGCGGCGAAGGCGTCCAGGGCCTCGTTCACCAGGCTCTCCCCGGTGTCCACGGCGCCCGCGCCGAGCTGCGCGGAGCCCAGGACCCACAGGGCGGTGGCGCGGCCCGAGGGGTCGTCGACCCCGGTGAATCCGGCCAACGCCGCGCGCGGCAGCGGGTCACCGCCGGGCGCGGCCGTGCTGTCCGTGTCGACCGTGCTGTTCGTGCCGTCCGTGCCGCCTGGGTTGCTCGCGCCGTCCGCGCCGTCCGCGCTGTTCGCGTCGTCCGTACCGTCCGCCCCGGTCCCCGGGCACGCGTCGGCCCACGTGTCCTCGCCCTCGCGCAGGGCGATGCCGGCGCGCCAGGCCAGCGCGAGGGCCCGCGCCGCGCGGGTGGCGGCCGGCAGGCCCGCCGGGCCGGGCACCAGGGCCAGCGCCGCGTCCAGCGACCGACGGGCCTCGGCGGTGCGGCCCCGCAGCACCCGGTACCAGGCCAGCGCGTTCGTCATCCGCAGGGCCCGGTCCGCGTCCCCGCGCTCGACCGCGGTGTCCAGGGCGCGGCGCAGATTGCCGCTCTCCTCGTCGAGCCGTTCCAGCCACTCCCGCTGCCGCGGCCCGCGCAGCGCCGCGCCCCCGCGCTCGGCCAGCGCGGCGTAGTGGGCGCTGTGCCGCTCCCGTACGTCCGCGAACTCGCCTGCCGCGCGCAGCTGTTCGACGCCGTACTCCCGTACGGACTCCAGGACGCAGTACCGCGGCCCGTCCGGCCGGTCCGTGGCCACCACCAGCGAACGGTCCACGAGCCGCGCCAGCAGGTCGAGCACGTCCTCGCCGCGCACGGCCCCGCCCGCGCCCACCGCCCGCGCCGCGTCCAGGCCGCAGCCCTCGTGCACGGCGAGCCGGCGCAGCACCGTCTGCTCGGGCCCGCTCAGGAGCGACCAGCTCCAGTCGATGACCGCGCGCAGTGTGCGCTGGCGCGCGGGGGCGCCGCGCAGCCCGCGGCCGAGCAGCGCGAACCGGTCGTCGATGCGGGCGAGCAGGCCGTGCACGCCCATCGTGCGGACCCGGGACGCCGCGAGTTCGAGGGCCAGCGGGAGCCCGTCGAGCCGGACGCACAGCTCCGCGACGGCCTCCGCGTCGTCCCCGCCGAGCGCCGCCGCGCCGGTGCCGAGCCCGGCGCGCCGCGCGAACAGCTCCATGGCGCCGCCCAGTTCCAGCGGCGGCACCGGCCACAGCCGCTCGCCGCTCACGTCGAGCGGCTCCTGGCTGGTCGCGAGCACGGTGAGGCCGGGCACGTCCCGCAGCAGGGCCGCCACCGCCTCGGCCGCGGCGTCCACCACGTGCTCGCAGTTGTCGAGCACGAGCAGCAGCCGCCGCGCGTCCAGGGCGCGCGCCAGCCGGGCCACGGCGTCCCCGCCCGCGCCCGCCCGCGGCTCCTCGTGGAGGCCGAGCACCCGTGTCACGGTCTCCGCGACGGCCTCCGGCCCCGGGGCGCGGCCCGCGTCGATCCCCGCCAGCTCGACGAGCCACGCCCCGTCGGGGAAGTCGGCGGCGACGCCACGCGCCGCCGCCACGGCGAGCCGCGTCTTGCCCACGCCGCCGGGGCCGGTGAGCGTCACCAGGCGTCCCTCGCCCAGGAGTTGGCGCACGGCGGGGACGGCGTCGTCGCGGCCGACGAGGCCGGAGACGGGGGCGGGGAGGTTGCTGCGGACCCTGGAGACAGGGGCGGGGCGCGGGCCCGCTGCCCGCTCGCCAAGCGGTGCCGCCAAATCGGGCTCTGCGCCCACGCGTTCACTACGCCGCTCCGGTGGGGCGTCTAGCGCCGGGTCCTGCCGCAGGATCGCCCCGTGCAGGGCGACGAGGTCCGCGCCCGGCTCCAGGCCCAGGTCGTCGGCGAGGCGGCGCCGCAGGTCCTCGTACGCCTCCAGGGCCTCGGTCTGCCGCCCGGAGCGGTACAGGGCGCGCACCTGCGCCGCCCGCAGCCGCTCCCGCAGGGGATGGCGTACGACCAGGTCGGCGAGGTCCGCGGCGAGCGAGCCGTGCTCCCCCGCGGCCAGGCGCGCCTCGGCCTGCTCCTCCCACGCGGCCAGCCGCGCCTCGTCCAGCCGGTCGACGGCACCGCGCGCGAACGGCTGCCCGGCGAAGCCCGCGAACGCGTCGCCGCGCCACAGGTCCAGGGCCTCCGTGAACAGCCGTACCCGCTCCTCGGGCGGGTCCGTGCCGCGCGCCCGCTTCAGGAGCACCGCGAACCGCCCCGCGTCCACCGCCTCCGGCGGGACCCGCAGCGTGTAGCCCGCGGGGCCCGACTCCACCAGCTCACGGCCGCCCGGCTCGGCTCGCTCCAAGGCGCGGCGCAACTGGGACACCTTGCCCTGCAGGGCGTTGCCGGGGTGCTCGGGCAGCTCCTCGCCCCACAGCCCGTCGACGAGCCGCTCGACGGACACCGGGCGCCCCGGGTGCACCAGCAGCTGGGCGAGGAGCGCCCGGACCTTGGCGCCGGGCACGGCGACGTCCGCGCCGTCCGACGTCCACACCGCCAGCGGACCGAGCACCCCGAATCGCATGCCGACGACGATAACCCGCCAGGTGAGCAGCGTGATCGTACGAACGGCAGCCTCCGGGCAGACTGCCGGCGGCCTTCCGGCGGGCGAGCCGGAAGGGAACCGACAGCGAACCGGCAGCCGACCGACAGCACCCGCCCGCAAGGTGATGACCACAGGCCGCGAGCACCGAGCGCACGGCCCCTCACCACGGAGCACACACACCATGAGCACCGGTACGAACGAGAACGCGGGCACGAACGAGAACGCGGGTACGAAGGCGGACCCGGGTACGAACGAGAACGCGGGTACGAAGGCGGACGCGGGCACGAACCAGAAGGCGGGCGCGCCCGCGACGGTCACCGTCATCGGCCTCGGCAACCTCGGCCAGGCCCTCGCCCGCACCTTCCTGGACCAGGGCCACAAGGTCACCGTCTGGAACCGCTCGCCGGGCAAGGCGGACGAACTCGTCGCCCGGGGCGCGACGGCGGCGCCCACCCCGGCCGCCGCCGTCGCGGCGAGCGACCTGGTCGTCGTCTGCGTCCTCGACTACACCACCGTCCGCGACCTGCTCACGCCGGTCGGCGGCGCCCTCGCGGGCCGCACCGTCGTCAACCTCACCTCCGGCACCCCGGGCCCCGCCCGCGACCTCGCCGCCCAGGTCACCGAGCAGGGTGCGGCGTACGTGGACGGCGCGGTGTACGCCGTTCCGCAGACCATCGGCACCCCGGAGGCCTTCGTCCTGTACAGCGGTGACGCCGACGCCTTCGCGCGGTACGAGGCGCTGCTCGCGCCGCTCGGCGCCCCGGTGTTCACCGGCGCGGACGCCGGGCTCGCGCCCGTGCACGACGTGGCGCTGCTCAGCGGCATGTACGGGATGTTCGCGGGCTTCTTCCAGACCATGGCCGTGGCCCGCTCGGCAGGGATCGCGGCGGGCGAGGTCACCGGCCTGCTCGTCCGCTGGCTGACGGAGGCCCTGGGCGCGCTGCCCGGTTTCGCCGCCGAGATCGACGCGGGCGACTACCGCACGGACACGTCGAACATCGACATCAACGCCGTCGGCCTCGCCAACATCCTCACCGCCACCCGCGAGCTGGGCGTGGGCACCGCTCTGCTCCAGCCGCTGCACGAGGTGTTCCAGCGGCAACTGGCCGAGGGGCACGGCGGCGAGAGCATGGCCCGTGCCGTCGAGTCGCTGCGGTAGCACGGGCCCCGGGCCGGGCGGGGCGCCGGTGGAGCGCCCTGCCCCGGACCGGCCGTCTGGCATCCTGAGCGCTGGAGCGGCGAGTTGATCAGGGGGCAGCCGTCGCCCCCGCGGGCGGGGACGAGACACATGGCACGCGGCAAGCTTCGGATCTATCTCGGTGCGGCACCGGGTGTGGGTAAGACGTATGCGATGTTGTCCGAGGCGCATCG
>NZ_JASCXL010000220.1:0-4301 GCF_030010595.1 Streptomyces sp. CC224B
CGCCCCGCCCTGGGCGCCCGCCGTGCCCCAGGGGTGGCCGCCCACGGCCCGCGGCGCGTCGGCGCCGCGCGCCGCCGCGACCCGCACGTGGCCCTCGCCGTCGGCGGCGGTGTCGAGCGCGCCGCCCATGCCGCTGCCGGTGGTCAGCCGGAGCACGGACTCGCCGATGCGCAGCAGCGAGCCGGAGGTGAGCGGCACCGGGTGGTCGGACAGGACGCGGCCGTCCACCGCCGTGCCGTTCGTCGAGCCCAGGTCCTTGACCGTGACGCGGCCGTCCGGGGAGAGGGTGACCGCGCAGTGCAGCCGGGACACGTCCGGGTCGTCCAGGGGCACGTCGGCCTGGGCGGAGCGGCCGACGCGGATCTGGCCGCCGTGCAGCAGGTGCACCCCGCCCGCGTCCGGCCCGGCGACCACGTGGAGCTGCGCCGCGGCGTCGGCGAGCTCGGGGCCGGGCTCCGCGGGCGTACCGACGCAGAGCACCGCCCCGTCGACCAGCGGGGGCTCGCCGAGCGTGCAGCGCTGGAGGTCGAGGCGCTGCGACTCCGCGTACAGCACCGCGGGGCCCTCGCCCGCGGCGACGGCGGCGGCGAGGCCGGAGGCCACGGCGGCGAGCGCGGTCCCGGCGGGGGCGGTGACCAGCACGTCGCAGGCCGCCGCGGGGCGTCCCCCCGGCTCGGTCTGGCCGCCACGCGGCCCGAGGACGGTCAGCCGGATCTGCATGCCGTCAGCGGTCCCTTCTGCGCTGGGCGCCCGGCACGGGGACTCGCGCTGTGATTCCCCCCACCGCACACGGGCACGTCGGCCAGTACGGGAGCATCCTCGCACCTGTCACTGACAACACGCCCGTCACCCACCCGTAAGTGATCTTGATTGGTCGCCTCTGTACGGAAACGTGCCCGGAAACGTGCGGGAAGCATGCCGGAACCGGGCCGGAACCGGACCGGAACCGGATCGGAAGGAAGCCTTCGGGGGGCACGGGCGGGACAGGGGGAGGCAGGGACGAAAGTCCTCGAAAGGGCCCGTTCCGGGGCCGTCGGCAACCAACGGCCCAGGTGGCGCGTCTTCCCTCCGAACGAAGGTCCGTACGGTCGGCGGCCTGGCGCAAGATCGTCGCCCGGTGCCCCGCCCGGCGGCACTAGAGTGGGTCGGAAAGCCCGTGGTGGCGACGGTGGACCGGAGCCCCCGGGCCACCGGGGATCCAGGGCCACTCGGACCGGCACGGATGCCGTACCGGACCAGCAGGACCGGCGCGGATGCCGTACCGGTCCGGCACGGACCGGGTACGGGTACCGCGTACTGGCCCGGCACACAAGAGCCGGACCAGTCAGATTCAGCAGGGAGCGCATGACGTGCGGCCGGTAGGCAGCAAGTACCTGCTCGAGGAGCCGCTCGGGCGCGGCGCCACGGGCACCGTCTGGCGAGCCCGCCAGCGGGAGACCGCGGGCGCCGAGGCGGCCGTTCCCGGCCAGCCCGGGGAGACCGTCGCGATCAAGGTCCTCAAGGAGGAGCTCGCGAACGACGCGGACGTCGTGATGCGCTTCCTCAGGGAGCGCTCCGTCCTGCTCCGCCTGACGCACCCGAACATCGTGCGCACCCGCGACCTGGTGGTCGAGGGTGACCTGCTCGCGCTGGTCATGGACCTGATCGACGGTCCCGACCTGCACAAGTACCTGCGCGAGAACGGCCCCTTCACCCCGGCCGCCGCCGCGCTGCTGACCGCGCAGATCGCCGACGCGCTGGCCGCGAGCCACGCCGACGGCATCGTGCACCGCGATCTGAAGCCCGCCAACGTCCTGGTCAAGCAGGACGCCGAGGGCATGCACCCGATGCTCACGGACTTCGGCATCGCCCGCCTCGCCGACTCCCCGGGCCTGACCCGCACCCAGGAGTTCGTCGGTACGCCCGCGTACGTGGCGCCCGAGTCCGCCGAGGGCCGCCCGCAGACCAGCGCGGTCGACATCTACGGCGCGGGCATCCTGCTGTACGAGCTGGTCACGGGCCGCCCGCCGTTCGCCGGGGGCTCCGCCCTGGAGGTCCTGCACCAGCACCTGAGCGCCGAGCCGCGCCGCCCGTCCACCGTCCCGGACCCGCTGTGGACGGTCATCGAGCGCTGCCTGAGCAAGGACCCGGACCGCCGGCCCAGCGCCGTCAACCTGGCGCGCGCCCTGCGGACCGTCGCCGACGGCATCGGGGTGCACGCCTCGCCCGCGCAGATCGCCGCCGCGGAGGGCGTCGCCGCCCTGCTCGCGCCCGACCCGGC
Source organism: Streptomyces sp. CC224B (assembly GCF_030010595.1). Classification (NCBI taxonomy): domain Bacteria; kingdom Bacillati; phylum Actinomycetota; class Actinomycetes; order Kitasatosporales; family Streptomycetaceae; genus Streptomyces; species Streptomyces sp. CC224B. Next base: position 2,261 of record NZ_JASCXL010000220.1, read on the forward strand.
CCCCGCGCCGGTGCCGGGCACGCCGGGCGCCGCCGACCCCACCCAGGTCCTGCCGAACACCTCGGGCAACGCCCCGGGCGGGTACGACCCCGCCGCGGCGACCAGCGTCCTGCCGCACACCGGCGGCCCCCAGGGCGCCGCCGACCCCACGGCCGTCATGCCTCCCGTGGGCCAGGGCCAGGGCCAGGGCCCGGGGCCGGACGAGCCGCACCCCTGGCAGAACCAGATGCGCGCCGCCCGCGACCGCAACGACCAGACCCAGGTGCAGTACCTGGACCCCAGCCAGGACCCCCTGCGCCGCCGCCCGCAGCGCCAGGTCGCCCGCCCCCAGCAGCAGCCGCAGCCGTACGCCCCGCAGCCTCAGCAGCCCCAGCCGTACCCGCCGCAGCGGCAGCAGCCGTACGCGCCGCCGCAGCAGCCCCAGCCGTACGCGCCGCAGCAGGCGCCCCAGCCGCAGCCGTACGCGCCGCAGGCGCCCGCCCCGGCACCCCAGCAGCCGCAGCGGCCCCAGCCGGAGCCCCGGCAGCGCCGCCAGCGCAGCGCGAACCCGGTGAAGATCCCCGGCCTCGGCTGCCTCAAGGGCTGCCTGGTCGTCCTCGTCATCCTGTTCGTCGCGAGCTGGCTGGTCTGGGAGCTGAGCCCGCTCCAGGACTGGATCGGGACCACGAAGGGCTACTGGGACCAGGTCAGGGACATCTGGGACAAGGTCTCGGAGTGGAGCTCCAAGATCAACGGCTGAGCCGCCGCGCGCCGCGGCCCCCGGCAGCCCCTGAGCCCCCGGCTCCCCGGACGCGGGGCCGGGGGCTCGGCCGTCCCCGCACGGCAACCCCCGCACGACTTTGGGGATTTGTCGACATCTGAGGGGTGATTTCGGCTCCCGGAGTGAAGGTTGGCGTCATGTCCGCGTACTTTTGACGCCAACACACATCCGTAGGAGCAGTCTTGGCACGCAAGATCGGCAGCCGGTACACCGCCCATCAGATCCTGGGCCGTGGCAGCGCCGGCACGGTGTGGCTCGGCGAGGGACCCGAGGGCCCGGTCGCCATCAAGCTGCTGCGCGAGGACCTGTCCTCCGACCAGGAGCTCGTCGGCCGCTTCGTGCAGGAGCGCACCGCCCTGCTGAGCCTCGACCACCCGCGCGTGGTGGGCGTCCACGACCTCGTCGTGGACGGCAACGACCTGGCGCTCGTCATGGACCTCGTCCGCGGCACCGACCTGCGCACCCGCCTGGAGCGCGAGCGCCGCCTCGCGCCCGAGGCCGCCGTCGCCATCGTCGCGGACGTCGCCGACGGCCTCGCCGCCGCGCACGCCGCCGGGATCGTGCACCGCGACGTGAAGCCCGAGAACGTCCTGCTCGACATGCAGGGCCCGCTCGGCCCCGGCGGCGCCCACCCGGCCCTCCTGACGGACTTCGGCGTCGCCAAGCTGATCGACACGCCGCGCCGGACCCGCGCCACGAAGATCATCGGTACGCCGGACTACCTCGCCCCCGAGATCATCGAGGGCCTGCCCCCGCGCGCCTCCGTCGACATCTACGCCCTCGCCACGGTCCTCTACGAGCTCCTCGCCGGCTTCACCCCCTTCGGCGGCGGGCACCCCGGCGCGGTGCTGCGCCGCCACGTCACCGAGACCGTCGTCCCGCTGCCGGGCATCCCCGAGGAGCTGTGGCAGCTCATGGTGCAGTGCCTGGCCAAGGCCCCGGCGTCGCGGCTGCGCGCCTCGGAGCTGGCGGCACGGCTGCGCGAGCAGCTGCCGCTGCTCGCGGGGATCCCGCCGCTGGACGTGGACGAGCCGGGGACGGAGGCGGCCGACGCGGACGCGCCCGAGCAGGCCCCGCAGGAGCCGCGGCCCCGCACCCCGCGGCGGGGGGCCGTCCCCCTGGTCCCCGGGGCCACCCCGGCGCACGCCAACCGCGACACCCACACCTCCATGCGGGTCCCCGGGCCCGAGGAGCTGGCCGGGGGAGCCCTGGGCACCGCCCGCGCGCCCCGGGCCGCGCCTCCCCCGGACGCCGCCCCGGTCGGCGTCGGCGAGCTCCTCC
>NZ_JASCXL010000221.1:0-4300 GCF_030010595.1 Streptomyces sp. CC224B
AAGCACGACTGGATGCACCGCCTCGGCTAGGCGGTCCCGCACCCGACCGAGAGGCGGGGGCCCGCCGCCCCGCCCCGGGCCCGCCCGGTTGCGGGGGGGCGGGGGCGGGCCCGGCCCGGGGGGGGGGCCGGGGGGGGGGGCCCCGGGCGGGGGGTGGGGCGGCGTCAGCCGAAGACGGCGAGGCTCTTGGCCTTGCCGCGCGCCTCCTCGGCCAGGACCAGGAAGCGGTCCTCGGGCCCGAAGACGGCCACCGGCCCGGCGCCCGCGTACTCCTCGGGCATCTCGATCCGTACGCCGTTGGTGAGCAGCCGCGCCCGCCGGTCGTCCAGGTCCCAGCGCGGGAAGGCCGCGGCGGCGGCCTCGGCGACGGGCATCACCGTGAGCTCCTCCTGGAGCTGGTCCAGGGTCTTGGCGCCGTCCAGCTTGTACGGCCCGACCCGGGTGCGGCGCAGCGCCGTCAGGTGCCCGCCGACGCCGAGGTCCGCGCCGAGGTCCCGGGCGAGCGCCCGGATGTACGTACCGGAGGAGCAGACCACGGACACGACCAGGTCGAGGACCGGGGTGCCGTCCTCGGCGACGGCGTCGCGGATGTCGTACACCTGGAAGGACGAGACGGTCACCGGCCGGGCCGGGATCTCGAAGTCCTCGCCCTCGCGGGCCCGCTTGTAGGAGCGCTTGCCGTCGATCTTGATGGCGCTGACCTTGGACGGCACCTGCATGATGTCGCCGGAGAGCTTGGCGACGGCCGCGTCGATGGCGTCGCGCCGCACGCCCGAGGCGTCCGCCGACGAGGTGATCTCGCCCTCGGCGTCGTCGGTGACCGTGGCCTGGCCGAGCCGGACCGTGCCGAGGTACTCCTTCTCGGTCAGCGCGAGGTGCCCGAGGAGCTTGGTGGCGCGCTCGACGCCGAGCACGAGGACGCCCGTGGCCATCGGGTCCAGGGTGCCCGCGTGGCCGACGCGGCGGGTCCTGGCGATGCCCCGCATCTTGGCCACGACGTCGTGCGAAGTGAAGCCGGACGGCTTGTCGACGATGACAAGGCCGTCCGGCGTGGTGGTGCGTGCGGTCATGAGGCGGCGTCGCCGTCCGTTTCGTCGTCGGCGGGCTTGCGGTACGGGTCCGCGCCCCCGGCGAAGTCGGCGCCCGCGGAGGCCTCACGGACCTTCGCGTCCGAGGCGCGCGCCTTGTCGAGGAGGTCCTCGATGGCCCGGGCGTTGTCGGGCAGGGCGTCCGCCACGAAGGTCAGCGTCGGGGTGAACTTCACCCCCGCCGCGCGTCCGACCTCGGAACGGAGCACGCCCTTGGCGCTCTCCAGGCCCGCGGCCGCGGCCGCGCGCTCCTCGTCGTCGCCGTAGACCGTGTAGAAGACGGTCGCCTCCCGGAGGTCACCCGTGACCCGGGTGTCCGTGATGGTGACATGAGAGCCGAGCCGCGGGTCCTTGATCCCGCGCTGCAGCTTCTGGGCCACCACCTCTCGGATGAGGTCCGCCAGCCTCTTGGCCCGCGCGTTGTCGGCCACTGCTCCGTCTCCTTCTGTGCCGTGCTCGTCGCTGGTCGTTCAGGTCGTTCATTCGTCGTCGTCACCGTGGAACCGCCGCCGCACGGACAGCAGCTCCACCTCGGGCCGGGCGGCGACGAGCCGTTCGCACCGGTCCAGTACGTCGGAGAGGTGCCCCGCGTCCCCGGAGACCAGCGCCAGGCCGATCTCACTCCTGCGGTGCAGTTCCTGGTGGCCCACCTCGGCCGCGCTCACCGCGTACTTCCGCTGGAGCTCCGCCACGATGGGCCGGACGAGGGAGCGTTTCTCCTTCAGCGAATGTACGTCGCCGAGGAGCAGGTCGAAGGACAGAGTCCCCACAAACATGTGTGTGCCGGATGTCCCGCCGGTCCGGGGTCGCGCCCTGCGCACGGTTGGCAGGGTCCCCTGAACCGTACAACGCCGGGCCGGTTCCGCTCGACGGAGTTTCGGGAGCTGCGCCCCCGAACCCCTGCCTTCGCGCTGACGCGCCCGCCCTCGAACGCCGGACGGGCGCGGAGCGCCGAAAAGGGCGCGGGGGCCACCCGGGGACGAACCCCGGGCAACCCCCGACCCTGCGAACGCTAAGCCCGCGGCTTCTCGCGCATCTCGTACGTCGCGATGACGTCGTCGACCTTGATGTCGTTGAAGTTTCCGAGGTTGATACCGCCCTCGAAGCCTTCCCGGATCTCGGTGACGTCGTCCTTGAAGCGGCGCAGGCCCTCGATGTTGAGGTTCTCCGCGATGACCTTGCCGTCGCGCAGCAGGCGGGCCTTGGTGTTCCGCCTGACCTCGCCGGAGCGGATGAGGACACCCGCGATGTTGCCCAGCTTGGACGAGCGGAAGACCTCGCGGATCTCCGCCGTGCCGAGCTCGACCTCTTCGTACTCCGGCTTGAGCATGCCCTTGAGGGCCGCCTCGATCTCCTCGATGGCCTGGTAGATCACCGAGTAGTAGCGGACGTCGACGCCCTCGCGCTCCGCCATCTGCGCGGCACGGCCGGCCGCGCGGACGTTGAAGCCGATGACGATGGCGTCGGAGCCCATGGCCAGGTCGATGTCCGACTCGGTGACCGCACCCACGCCGCGGTGCAGGACGCGGATGTCGACCTCCTCGCCGACGTCGAGCTGGAGCAGCGACGACTCGAGCGCCTCGACGGAACCGGAAGCGTCACCCTTGATGATGAGGTTGAGCTGCTGGATCTCGCCGGCCTTGAGCACCTTGTCCAGGTCCTCGAGCGAGACGCGGCGCACGCGCTTGGCGAACGCGGCGTTGCGCTCACGGGCGGCGCGCTTCTCGGCGATCTGACGGGCCGTACGGTCCTCGTCGACCACCAGGAAGTTGTCGCCGGCGCCCGGGACGTTGGTGAGACCGAGCACGAGGACGGGGGTCGACGGGTCGGCCTCCTCCACGTTCTCGCCCTTGTCGTCGAGCATGGCGCGGACGCGGCCGTACGCGTCACCGGCGACCATCGTGTCGCCGACGCGGAGCGTACCGCGCTGGACGAGGACGGTCGCGACGGCGCCGCGGCCCTTGTCCAGGTGGGCCTCGATCGCGATGCCCTGCGCGTCCTGGTCGGGGTTGGCCCGCAGGTCGAGCGAGGCGTCGGCGGTGAGGATCACGGCCTCGAGCAGCTCGTCGATGTTCGTGCCCTGGCGGGCGGAGATGTCGACGAACATCGTGTCGCCGCCGTACTCCTCGGCCACCAGGCCGTACTCGGTGAGCTGGCCGCGCACCTTGGTCGGGTCGGCGCCCTCGACGTCGATCTTGTTGACCGCGACCACGATCGGCACGTCGGCCGCCTTGGCGTGGTTCAGGGCCTCGATCGTCTGCGGCATCACACCGTCGTTGGCCGCCACCACGAGGATCGCGATGTCGGTCGACTTGGCACCGCGGGCACGCATGGCGGTGAACGCCTCGTGACCCGGGGTGTCGATGAAGGTGATCTTGCGCTCTTCGTCGTTGACCTCGGTCGTGACCTGGTAGGCACCGATGTGCTGGGTGATGCCACCGGCCTCGCCCGCCACCACGTTGGTCTTGCGGATGGCGTCGAGCAGGCGGGTCTTGCCGTGGTCGACGTGACCCATGACGGTCACCACCGGCGGACGCGAGACCAGGGCCTCGTCGCCGCCCTCGTCCTCACCGAACTCGATGGAGAACGACTCGAGCAGCTCGCGGTCCTCCTCCTCGGGGCTGACGATCTGAACCGTGTAGTTCATCTCGTCGCCGAGGAGCTGCAGCGTCTCGTCGGAGACGGACTGCGTGGCCGTGACCATCTCGCCGAGGTTCATCATCACCGCGACGAGCGACGCCGGGTTGGCGTTGATCTTCTCGGCGAAGTCGGTGAGGGACGCGCCGCGCGACAGGCGAACGGTCTCGCCGTTGCCGCGGGGCAGCATCACGCCGCCGACCGACGGGGCCTGCATGGCCTCGTACTCCTGGCGCCTCTGCCGCTTCGACTTGCGGCCGCGACGCGCGGGACCGCCGGGACGGCCGAAGGCGCCCTGCGTGCCACCACGGCCGCCGGGACCGCCGGGACGGCCACCGAAGCCGGGACGGCCGCCGAAGCCACCGCCGCCGCCGGGACCACCCGGACGACCGCCGCCGCCACCGGGACCACCGGGACGACCGGCGAAGCCGCCGCCGCCACCGGGACCGCCGGGACGACCGGCGAAGCCGGGACGGCCGCCGCCGCCACCGCCCGGACGGCCACCGCCGCCGGGACCGCGGCCGCCACCGGGGCCACCGCCGGGACGCGGGCCCGCGGCGGGACGCTGCGGCATC
>NZ_JASCXL010000222.1:0-4228 GCF_030010595.1 Streptomyces sp. CC224B
CCCGTGGGACCCGGAGCGGAGCGCGGGCGGGTCCAGCGGGGGCGCGGCCGCGGCCCGGGGGGCCCCCGGGGGGGCCCCCCCCCCCCCCCCCCCCCCCCCCCCCGCGCCGCGCCCCCCCCCCCCCCCCCCCCCCCCCCCCCCCCCCCGCCCCACCCCGGCCCCCACCACCGGAGGAGCGCCATGCGCGTACTGCTGGTCAACATGCCCTGGTCGCCCATCGACCTGCCGTCCCTGGCCCTCGGCATCCTCAAACGGAGCGTGGACGAGCGCGTCCCCGGCGCGAGCGCCGAGGTGCTGCACGCCAACCTCGCCTTCACCGACTGGATCACCGAGCGCACCGAGTTCACCGCCGACGACTACGAGTACTACGCGCTCTCCTCGTACTTCATGGGCTGCGGCGACTGGGTCTTCTCCGCCGCCCTCTACCGCGACCCGGACTGGCGGGACGCGGAGTTCACCGCCACGATGACCGGCAAGCTCAAGCCCGCCCGGATGGAGATGACCCGCGCGCTGCACCGGATCGTGCCCGAGTTCGTCGAGATGATCGCCCGGCGGATCGTGGCGGAGGAGCCCGACGTCGTCGGCTTCACCTCCACCTTCCAGCAGAACACCGCCGCCCTCGCCGCCGCCCGCCGGGTCAAGGAGATCGTCCCGCACGTCGTGACCGTCCTGGGCGGCGCCAACTGCGACGGCGAGCAGGGCGCCGCCGTGCACCGCAACTTCTCCTTCGTCGACTACGTCGTCCGCGGCGAGGGCGAGGGCGCCTTCCCCCAGCTCCTCACCGCCCTCGCCGAGAAGGCCCCGGTCGACGCCGTGCCCGGCCTGTGCCACCGCGACCCGGCGCGGAACAGCGTCGCCAACCCCATGGCCACCCGGCCGCTGCCGCCCGCCGCGATCCTGGCCCCCGACTACAGCGGCTACTTCGAGCGCCTGGCCGCCTCCGTGGCCCGCAACTGGGTGGAGCCCAAACTCGTGGTCGAGGGCGCCCGCGGCTGCTGGTGGGGCGAGAAGCACCACTGCACCTTCTGCGGGCTCAACGGCTCGTTCATGGAGTTCCGCTCCAAGAGCCCGGACACCTTCTACGACGAGATCATGGAGCTGGCCCGCCGCCACCGGGTGCTCGACATGTACGTCGTCGACAACATCCTCGACATGCGCTACCTGTCGACCGTCCTGCCCCGCATCATCGACAGCGGCTACGACCTGCGCCTGCACATCGAGATCAAGGCCAACATGAAGCGCGGCCAGCTCCGCACCCTCGCCGACGCCGGCCTCATCTACGTCCAGCCCGGCATCGAGAGCCTCAACAGCCGCGTCCTGGACCTGATGGACAAGGGCGTCAGCGGCTGCCAGAACGTCCGCATGCTCCGCGACGGCGCCGAGACCGGTCTCTCCGTCGCCTGGAACTACCTGCACGGCTTCCCCGGCGAGAGCGCCGAGGACTACGACCCGGTCATCGCGCAGATCCCAGCCCTGGAACACCTCGACCCACCGGTCGACCTCTCCGCCCGCATCGCCATCGAGCGCTTCAGCCCCTACTTCGAACGCCCCGAGCTCGGCTTCACCAAGCTGCGCCCCGAGGCCCACTACCGCTTCACCTACGACCTGCCCGAAGAAGAGCTGTACGACATGGCGTACGTCTTCGAGGTCCCGGCCCGCGGCATCGGGGAGCCCACCGTCAGCGCCCTCAACGCCGCCCTCGCCGACTGGAAGAAGCACCACACCGACGCCCGCCTCACCCACGACGACCACGGCGACCGCATCGTCCTGGTCAGCCGCCGCCGCGCCTTCGACTGGCGCGCCATGGAGCTGACCGACCCCGTCGACCTGGTCCTCTTCCGCCTCCTCGACCAGCCGCACACCGCCCAGGCCCTCACCCGCAAGGCCGCCGCGCGCGTCCCCGGCGCCGCCCCCGACGAGACCCGGGTACGGCGCGTCCTCGACGACTGGCTCGCCCTCGGCATCGTCTTCACGGACGCCGGCCAGTACGTCCACATCGCCCCGGCCGCGGTCAACGAGGACCTGCTGCGCCTGGACTTCATGCGCCACGTCCACGCCGAGGACGGCACCGCCCCCGCCGTCCCCGCGGCCGACGGCGGCGCCGCCGTACCCGAACCGGCCTGACCCCCGCCCCCGCCCGCCCCGCCGGACGCGCCCGACCAGAGGAGCCCGATGCCCGCCACCCTCACCTCGCCCACGGTCCTGGCCTGGCGCGACTACGACCCCGCCGCGTGCGCGCTGCCCGGCATGTTCCTGGGCGAACTGCCGCTGCCCGGGCCCGCCCGCGGCGAGGCCGCGCGCCTGTGGGAGCTCGGGGTCCGCCGCGTCCGCCTGCCCGAGCCGGTCGACCTGACCGCCACCGCCGAGCCGACGGCCGCCCTGCGCGGCCTCGGCCTCGTCCGCGACCTGACCGCGCGCGCCGTCATGGTGGAGTGGACCCTGCGGCTCGCCCCGGACGCGGGGGAGACCTGGCGGGTGCTCAGCCACCTCCAGCCGCCCACCGCCCTGCACGGCCCGAAGGACGCCGCGGAGTCGCTGCGCGCCTGGCGCCACGGCCACTACCTCTGCAAGTGCCTGTGGCGCAAAGGGCCCGGCTTCATCCAGATCCGCGACCGCCGCTGGGGGGAACTGCGCCGCTTCACCGCTGACGAACCCGAGTACGCCACCGCCATCGACCGCCTGGACCACGGCGCCACCGCCGACGGTGTCCCCGCGTCCGCCCTCGACGACTTCCGTACCGAGCAACTCGTCCTGGAGATAGGGGAGTACGCCTGGTGGGTGCCGTACCGCGTCAGCCGCTGGCTCCAGCAGTCGATCGCGATCTGAGCGCGGCCGGGCCGCGCCGCCGCGCCCGGCCGCCGCCGGGCGGCCGTCAACCGCGGTACGGCCGGCGAGGCCGTCGACGGGACGCCGCTTTCCACGACGGGTCCCCGGCATCCATACTGGTCGGGCCCCTGACCACTCACAGAACGACTCCATGACCAAGAACAGCACCTTCTCGGCCACCGTCCCCGACACCGTGTGGCTGGGGCGCGGGCGCCACCTCGGGCCCGAGCCCGAGCAGGACGTCCGGCGTAACCTGATCGCCCTCAAGGCGGCCGGGGTGCTCGACGACTTCCTGGAACTCGAACCCGCCGAGGCGGCCCGCTCCACCGTCCTGCACCCGCGGGACGAGGCCGCCGACCCCGGCCCCGCGGCCCGCCGGCTCTTCGAGGCCCGCTGGCGCGTGGCCGACGACGTCACGGTGCGCGCCCAGCTCACCACGTACGACCCGGAGTCGCGCCGCAAGGACGGCGACGGCGTCACCTGGGTCCTCGCCGCCGAGGCGGCGCTCGCGTGGGACATCGAGTGGCCCTCGCCCGCCACCATGTTCTGGCCCGACAGCGACCGGGTCCCCTGGGACCACGACACGGTGCCGGACCTGCGGCTGCGGACGACGAACCACCTGCCCAAGGACGACGACGAGCTGCGCCACCGGCTGCGGGACTGCACCCGGCAGAGCTGGTTCGTCCACGTCGTGGTGCACGAGGCGATGACGCCCGACGCCAAGGGCGAGCGGCCGGTCCTGACCGCGCTGCCGCCGAGCCTGCGGCACCAGGTGGTCGAGCACCGGGCCACGCCCGAGCAGGCGCAGATCGCCGACTTCGCGATGAAGCGGGAGCTGGACGTGCGGATGCCGCGCGGCGGCGCCGTCATCCTGCCCCCGGCACCGCGGGGACCGGAGTACGACGCCGAGCGCTTCACCGTGCGCAGCGTCTTCCTCGACGGCTCCGAGCAGACCGAACTCCTCGATCGCGTCAAGGAGTTCGCCCGGCTGCCGCGCCCCCTGCCGGCCGACGCCGAGCGGGCCCTGACCCGGCTGCGCCAGGGCTGGCACCTGCTCACCCCGGACGAGGAGCTGGACCACGCCCAGCGGATGGTCACCAAGTACGCCGAGGCGCTGGAGGCCATGACGACGTCCCGCGACCTGTACCGGGAGGCCGCCGAGGCCGCGCAGGCCGCGCTGGCCGAGGCGACCGGCGGCGACGGCGTGCTCCGGCCGCCCGCGGCCGTCAAGGCCGACGGCTCGCTGCGGACCGCCTTCACCAAGGCGTTCAGCCGCTTCCGCGACCCGAGGTAGCACCCGCCGAGCGGCCCTCGCGGGCCCCCACGGCACGGCGTCCACCGGCGCGGGCGCCCGGCCAAGAGACGCGGGAGGCCCGCCCCGACGATCCGTCGGGGCGGGCCT
>NZ_JASCXL010000223.1:0-4115 GCF_030010595.1 Streptomyces sp. CC224B
CCGCCGCGGCGAGGCCCGCGAGGCCCGCGAGACCGGCACGGACCGGCGCGGGCACCCCCGACCCCGACCCCAACCCCGCACCACCCGCACCCGCACCCGCACCCGCACCCGCCAGCGCGGCCTTCCCGATGGCCCGGGCGACCGTGCGCCGGTCGCCCACCACCCGGGCGGCCTCCTCGTCGGCCCACCGCTCGGCCGTGTACGCGGTGGCCGCGCGCAGCGGCCCGAGGAACGGGTTGGCCCGCGCCGCCGCCTGGGTGACCAGCAGGAAGCGGTGGTGGCGCGCGGAGAGGTGGGCCCGCTCGTGCGCGAACAGGGCCCGCCGCTCGGCGGGTTCGAGGCGCTCCAGGAGTGCGCGGGTGACGACCACGCGACCGGCTTCCCGGCGGCCGACCGGCCCGGGCAGCGCGTACGCGTAAGCCGCCCCGGCCACAGCCCCGGCCCCGTGAGCACCGCGAGCCCCACCGGCCCGGTCAGCCCCACCGCTTCCGAGCACCGCCACCGACGTCCCGCGCAGCCCCGCGACCGCCCGCGCCGCCCGGTGGCGCACCGCGACGTGGCGCCACAGCGTCCGCCCCACCGCGCCGCACACGGCGAGCAGCGCCGGGATCGCGGCCTTGCCCGCGACCTCGTCGTAGGGGACGGCGGCGCGGACCTCGGGGTCGGACCAGGCGTCGGGCAGCGGGTTGCCGGGCAGTTGGGCGGTGCCGACGACCACGAGCAGGGCCAGGCACAGGGTGCTGCACAGGGCCATCACGGCGGCGAGGGCCGTGAGCAGCCGGGTGGCGGTGCGCGGGTGCAGGTGCTGGGCGGCCGCGCGGGCCACCGGCCAGGCGGTGAGCGGCAGCACCAGCGGCAGGAAGACGAAGACCCCCATGGGCGCCGTCAGGCCTCCGTCGCGGTGCCGTCGCCCGCCTCGCCGAGCAGATCGCGCAGCAGCCGTTCGTCGTCGGCGGACAGGGTGGTGACGAAGCTGGCGAGGACGGCCTCGCGGTCGCGTTCGCCGTCGAGCACCTTGCGCATACGCAGCGCGGCCAGGCCCGCCTCGTCGGCGGCGGACCGCCACAGGAAGGAGCGGCCCGCGCGCTCGCGGGTGACGGCGCCCTTGGCGAGGAGCCGGGTGAGGATCGTCATCACGGTCGTGTACGCGAGGTCGCCGCCGACACGTTCCTGCACCCAGGCCGCGCCGACCGGGCCCGGCGCCGCGTGCAGCGCCGCGAGCACCTGGGACTCCAGCTCGCCCTGGCCCCGGCGGCGCGGGCGGGGCTCCCGCCGCGGGCGCTCCTGCCGCTCCTGCCGCTCCATGCCGTGACCTCGCCTCCCGCCGCTCCTGTGCGCGTACCCTGCCCGTTCTCTTCACCCCATGGACACCACGTACAGCACAGAAGTCGCGTACATCACCTGTATCCCGTACGCCGCCGGGGAGCGCCACATCGTAACGGCCGAAACCCGACCATCCACCACGGACTCTTCTACAGTCATGTAGATTCTACGGGCAGGACGAACGCAGAACCACTCCGTAGAGGACCACAGGAGGACACCGTGGGAGTTTCTCTGTCCAAGGGCGGCAACGTCTCGCTGAGCAAGGAGGCGCCCGGCCTGACGGCCGTGCTGGTCGGCCTCGGCTGGGACGTGCGGACCACGACCGGCACGGACTACGACCTCGATGCCAGCGCGCTGCTCTGCGACGACTCCGGGAAGGTCGTCTCCGACCAGCACTTCGTCTTCTACAACAACCTCAAGAGCCCCGACGGTTCGGTGGAGCACACCGGGGACAACCTCACCGGTGAGGGCGAGGGCGACGACGAGGCCGTGAAGGTGGACCTCGCCGCGGTGCCCGCCGAGATTTCGAAGATCGTGTTCCCGGTCTCCATCCACGACGCGGAGAACCGCGGCCAGTCCTTCGGCCAGGTCCGCAACGCGTTCATCCGCGTCGTGAACCAGGCGGACAACCGCGAGATCGCCCGCTACGACCTCTCCGAGGACGCCTCCACGGAGACGGCCATGGTCTTCGGCGAGCTCTACCGCCACGGCGCGGAGTGGAAGTTCCGCGCCGTCGGCCAGGGCTACGCCAGCGGCCTGCGCGGCATCGCCTCGGACTTCGGCGTGAACGTCTGACGCCGACGACCGCCCGCCGCGGGGCGGTCCGCACCACCCTCGGGTGACGGCCCGGCTCCCGCCGGCCCGTCACCCGAGGCCGTGACACCACGGCAAGCGGACCACCCCGTCCGCCTGGCGCCCGGCACCCACCCCACCTTGGAGCAATTACCAGGCGTACCCGCACTGTCACAGATTGGCCACAACGCTCCCGGGCCCAGCCAAGAGCGGGCAATCTGCGGCTCCTCACTCGTCAGCGAACAAGGAGCCCCGCATGCTCAAGCGCGCCGCCTGGACCACCCTGCCCGTCATCGCCGCCGGACTGCTCTCCTTCGCGCCCTTCCTCTACCTCGCCCTCACCCGTCGCACCGCCTGCGACCGCGGCCTCCTCGCCGCGTTCGGCGCGGCCACCCTCGTGGAGGTAGTCCTCCTCGGCCTGGTCGGCACGGACAGGGCGGAGGGCATCCCCGACTTCCTCGTCGGTGTCTACATCGTCGTCCTGATCGCCATCACCGCGATCATGACGTGGATCGAGATGCGCCCCGGCAAGGAAGCCGCCGCACTTCCCGGCCGCGCCTACCTCTGACCCGGAGGCCAGCGCCGACGGAGCACAACGGGCAGCCATACGGAGTGCTTGTGCGTTGCGGGGCGTCGGCCCGCCATCCGCGGAGTCGCCACCCGTTGAGAATTCGCCGCAGTTGATTCTGTGCACGCCGAGAACACTGCGACTTCACTGTCGGACAAGCATCGCTTGTACGGGCCTGTAACTTCTGCGCACCAGGGGCCTGTCCGCAACTGACGGGCTCGCGCGCTGTTGCGAGGGAGTGAGTCATGAGTGCTCAGGTGCAGAAATTCGGGTTCGGTATGCCGTGGGAGTCGTTGTACGGGTACAGCCAGGCAACCCAGGTCGGCGACACGGTGTACGTGTCAGGGCAGCTTTCCCACGACCGCCACGGCGAGTTCGTGGGTGCGGGCGACTTCGAACTGCAGGTCCGCACCACGCTGGAGAACATGGACCTGGTACTGAGTCACTTCGGGGCCGGGCGCAGCCAGATAGTGGAAACCACGGTGCTGGTGAGGAACCTGCGGGAGAACTTCGACACGGCAGCACGCCTCCACGCCGAGTACTTCGGGAAGCACCGGCCCGCCAGCACGGTCATGGGAATTGCCGACTTGGCGCTGCCGGACCAACTCGTGGAGATCGGCGCGCTCGTGCGTCTCGACGTGAAGCCACAGTAAGGGACCGGCCTGATTCCTTGCCATGCCGCCCTCGACCGGCGCCTCGGCGTTCGGGATTCGACGTTCGCAGTAGTCGGCGGGATCGGTGACGTCCTGGATGTGCGCGCCGTGCGACGCCGTGCAACGCGTCGCGCCGGTACCGTTTCCGGGAATCCTTGCCGCACCCCCGCTGTTGTCCGGGGCGGCAGCCCTTCCGCACATTCCTTGGAGGCCCAGCGTGTACGGCGACCCCGCAACGGTCCGCAAGATTCTCACCGAGCTCGGGGACACCTGGGCCGTCGTCGGGCTCTCGTCGAACCAGGCGCGGGCGGCGTACGGCGTCGCCGAGGTGTTGCAGCGCTTCGGCAAGCGGGTCGTGCCCGTGCACCCGAAGGCGGAGACGGTCCACGGGGAGAAGGGGTACCCCTCTCTGGACGCGATCCCCTTCGAGGTCGACGTCGTCGACGTGTTCGTCAACAGCGACCTCGCCGGAGCCGTCGCCGACGACGCCGTCGGCATCGGGGCCAAGGCCGTCTGGTTCCAGCTCGGTGTCGTCGACGAGGCCGCGTACGAGCGGACGCGGGCGGCGGGCCTGGAGATGGTCATGGACCGCTGCCCCGCCATCGAGATCCCGCGCCTGGGCACCACCGGGGCCCGGTAGTCCGCGGAGCCCAGCGGTCCGCGCCGCGCCGCGCCGCTCGGGCCCGCGGCCACGGCCCGGCGCGGCCGCCGTCCGGTCAGGCGGGGGCCGAGGGCTCGCGCGGTACCGCCACGGCCCCGCCGGGGACGGCGCCCGAGGG
>NZ_JASCXL010000224.1:0-4102 GCF_030010595.1 Streptomyces sp. CC224B
CTCGATCCGCGCCCACTGGGCGTCAGTCAACGACACACCCAGACCAACGACCGGATGATCCGAAGGAAACGGCCTAGCCCGCGCACGGCCTCTGCGGACACAAGCAGGTCTACCGGCTGGTGACCCAGCCGCCGCAGCGGCTGAGCACGGACACCCTGGTCGCGCTCTGCGACATCCTGGAGTGCACTCCGAACGACCTGATCGAGCCCGAGGTCGTGAACACGCAGGCCCCGCAAGACCGCTGACGGCCAGCCCGGTGACCTGTCGGTCGCCCGGCGCCGCACCGTCATCCGCCGCCCCGACCGGTCATGACCAGCAAGCCGCAGCGCCGCACCCAGGTGCCCGCGCCGTGCTCGGCCTGCGGGCGCCTGCGCGTCATGGTCACTCGCGGCGCCGACGGCGGGGAGATCTGCCGGGCATGCCGCGGCATGGACGCCCCCGACTCCTGCTGCCGGCAGTGCAGTGAACCATCGGCTGTTGCCACCAGCGTCCGACGCAGGCTGCGGAGGCAGTCTGGCGGGATGTGGCCGGATGGCAGCTGGACGTGGAATCGGGCCGCCTGGTTTGTTGATGTCCGTGCGCATCGGGACCTCGGCGGTGTGAGCCGCTTGGGCGGGGGTGGGGCGGATGCACCTGCACATCTTGGGGCGAGTCCGGGCGTGGCGGGACGGTACCGAGATCGATCTGGGCCGCGCGAGGCAGCGCGGGTTCCTGGGGCTGCTGGCGTTGACGGTCGGACAGCCGTGGTCGCGGGCCGACTTGGTGGACGCGCTGTGGCGGGACAGTCCACCGGCTACCGCGGCGAACGTCATCCAGAGCTACGTCAAGCACCTGCGCCGAGTCCTGGAGCCGGACCGCGTGCGGCGCGCCCCGAGCGTGCTCCTGCCCGCAGTCGGTGACGGGTACGCGCTTCAGCTCGCGGACGGCAGCGTGGACCTGGCGCGGTTCCGCGGTCTGGTTGCGGCGGCCGGCGAGGCGGCGCGTGGCGGTGAGCATCGCCGGGTGATCGAGTTGCTCGGGGACGCGCTGCGGTTTTGGCAGGGGCCGCCTCTGGCCGACGTGCCGGTCCTCGCTGACCACCCGAAGGTGGTCCGCGTGCTCGGCGAGCGCCGGACGGTGATGGCTCGGTACGTGGACGCGTTGCTGGCCACGGGCGGCGCGGCCGAAGCGCTGCCGCTGTTGGAGGAAGAGGCGTGCTGCCACCCTTTGGACGAGGCCACGCAGGCACGGCTGATCCGGGCGCACCAACTCGCCGGGCACCGGCGGAAGGCGTTCGTTGTGTACGAGACCGCCCGTCGTCAGCTCGCTGACGAACTCGGCGTCGATCCCGGGCCTGAACTGGCCGCGGCCCACACCGCACTCCTGAGCCAGCCGGACGACGGCAAAGGGACGGCGGCCCTTCCCTGCTCGGCCCCGGTCGAAGGGGCCGAGCGGGAGACGGCCGGGTCCGAGGCGTGGCCTCCTGCCGTGGCCGAGGTCCCCGCCCAGCTCCCTGCGGACCTGCCCGTCTTCGTGGGACGTGGCGACGAGATGGGGGAACTCGACGACCTGCTCGACCGCCTGGCGCCACGCGCCGGCTCGGTGACCATCGCGATGATCACCGGTGCCGCGGGGGTCGGGAAGACCGCCCTCGCAGTGCACTGGGCCCACCGTTGGGCCGATCGGTTCCCGGACGGGCAGTTGTTCGTCAACCTCAGGGGGTTCGCCCCGGGTGGGACCGCGGTGACGCCGGCAGAGGCGGTTCGGGGTTTTCTGGACGCCTTCGCGGTGCCGCCGCAGCGCGTGCCGGTCAGTGTCGAGGCGCAGAGCGCGCTGTACCGCAGCCTGCTGTCCGGCCGTCGCGTGCTGGTGGTGTTGGACAACGCCGCGCACGCCGAGCAGATCCGTCCGCTGCTGCCCGGGTCGCCCGGCTGCCTGGTGCTGGTGACCAGTCGCAGCCGGATGCCGGGGCTGGTCGCCGCCGAAGGGGCCACGCCGACCGTCCTCGATGTGCTGCCCGCCGCCGAGGCGAGGAAGCTGCTGGCCAGCCGGATCGGCCCGGATCGGGTGTCGGCGGAACCACGGGCGGCCGGTGAGCTCATCACCCGGTGCGGAGGGCTGCCCCTGGCCCTGGCCATTGTCGCCGCCCGGGCGGCCACCCACCGTGACTTCTCACTCGGTGCGCTCGCCGACGAACTGACCACGAACCACGCCGCCCTTGACCTCTCCACGGGCGATGACCAGGCCACCGACATGCGGGCGGTGTTCTCCTGTTCGCTGCGCACCCTCGACACCGCGGCGGCCAGGCTCTTCCGGTTGCTGGGCCTGCACCCCGGGCCGGACATCACGCTGCCCGCGGCAGCCAGCCTGGCGGCCGTCCCGGAGCCCCGGACACGCCGCCTGCTCGCCGAGCTGGCCCGGGTGAACCTGGTGACCGAGCACCTGCCCGGCCGGTTCGCCTGCCACGACCTGCTGCGTGCCTACGCCGTCGAGCTCGCGGAGGTCCACGAGCCCCCGGCGGAGCGCAGCGCCGCGACGCGGCGGGTCCTCGACCACTATCTACACACGGCGTACCAGGCGGCGCGGATGACGGATCCGCACCGGGACACGGTGCTGCTGTCCCAGGAGCAGATCGAGCCCGGGAGCGTCCCGGAGCGCTTGACCGACCAGGACCAGGCGACGGCCTGGCTCGCCACCGAGCAACGGGTCCTTCTCGGCGCCGTTCAGCTGGCCGTCGACACCGGCTTCGACGCCCATGCCTGGCGGCTTGCCTGGTGCCTGACAGACTTCCTCGACCTGCGAGGGTGCTGGCAGCAGCAGCTCACGATGCAGACGAGCGCGTTGGAGGCGGCACGCCGCCTCGACGACCCGGTAGGCCTGGCCCACACTCACCGGATCCTCGGCCGGTGCTGCGCCCGACTGGGGCGGACCGCGGACTCGCGCCGCCACTTCGAGACGGCCCTCGCCCGGTTCCACGAGGTCGGCGACCTCGTCGGCCAGGCCCACACGCACCGCCTCCTGACGCTGCTGTTGTGCCGCCTGCACCGCTACGAGGAGTGCCTGCACCACGCCCTGCTGGCCTTCGAGATGCTGCGGACCGCGGACCACCGCGACGGGCAGGCCAGGGCCCTCAACATGATCGGCTGCGCGTACGCGGACCTGGGCGACCAGCAACAGGCCCTGGCCTACTGCCGGCGGTCGCTCGCCCTGGCCCGGCAGCTCGGCGATCGGTACTGCACAGCCAACGCCCTGGACAGCCTCGGTTTCGCGTACGCCTGCCTCGGACAGCACCGACGGGCGGTGGACCACTACGACCGAGCGCTGCGACTGCACCGGGACAGCGGGGACCGCTACTACGAGACGGAGACACTGACCCGGCTCGGCGACAGCCACCAGGCCCTGGGCGACCTCCCCAAGGCCCGCGACGCCTGGCACCGCGCACTCGCCATCCTCGACCACCTCGGCCACGACGACGCACAAGCGGTACGCACCCGGCTGCGACAGCGACCTCCTCACCCCGGCGCGCTCAGGGGCCGAGCCGGGTTCGCTGAAGAACCCGGCTCGACCCTGCGCTGACGCGGCGCGCCGGCCGGGGACGGCTCACCTCACCGAGCGGTGGCCTTCACTGAGCCGACGGCCCTGGGGGCAGGTGGCCTGCACGTAGTAGCTCCCCGGCCCGTACTCACCGCTGGTGTACGTGCCGCCGATCGAGCACTCGATCCAGAACACGATGGCACCGCTGTGCACCGTGCAGTTCCACGCCGCGGCGTTGTTGTAGCGGAACGGCGGGTAACAGCTGTAGCGGGCCAGTGCACCGGCCGGTTCCAGGGCTGACGCGGAGGCCGCGGACGCTCCCTTGACACCGGTCCGCTGCACCTGCCATACGTCGCTCTTGCCCGGCGTGGGCGCCGCCTGAGCGGAAGCCATCGTCGCGATCCCGACGATCATGGCGGCCAGGAACACCAGGCCCGCCCTGAGCATCACGTGTATCTGTTTCACCATGCGGAACACTCCTTCGGAGTCGCCCCCCGGGAGATAACCCGGGGGACCCCCAGGGCCCCCCCCCCGGGCCCCCCCACACCCCCCCGTGGCACCGCCCAGGCACCACGGCCCGGGGGGGGGG
>NZ_JASCXL010000225.1:0-3893 GCF_030010595.1 Streptomyces sp. CC224B
TCCCCCCTCTCCCGCGTGTTTCCCCCGGGGGGGGGGGCGCCCCCCGGGGGGCCCCCCCCCCCCCCGGGGCCCCTGGGGCCCCGGCCGCTTTGCGCGCGGGGGCCCCTTCGGCATACGTACGCCGTACGTACGGCGTGTACGGCCAGGCCTACGCCGACTCCAGCTCCTCCGCCTCCGCGGCTTCGGCGGCGGCCTCCGCGGCCTCCTCCCGCTGCGCGGGGATCTCCGCGGAGACCCGCGCCGCGGCGCGGGCACGCCGCTCGTCCGCCTTCGCGGCCAGCGCCAGCGCCGCCTCGTTGAAGCGGACGAGGGAGGGCGGGTCGGAGGGCCCGAGCAGGTGCTCCTTGAGCGCGCCGCGCTCCTCGGCGTACTCGTCCCGCTCCGGGTCGCGCACGGCCGCGAGGAGCGCGGGCACGCCCTCCGCCTCCGGCGCGAGGATCGTCGCGGCCCGCACCGTCGGGAAGCCGGCGCGGAAGTCCGCCTCGCTCATCCCCGACGTGTTGGCCACGGCGTACGGCTTCTCGCTGCTCAGCCAGTCCGAGACCACCGAGGAGACGTCGCTGATGAGCAGGTCGGCCTGGTTGAAGCAGGAGAAGATCGCCGGGCGCGACTCCGTGACGACCTGGTGCTCCCACTCCGGCAGGGACGCCCAGTACGCGGACTCCCAGGCCAGCGTCGCCTCGGTGATCGCGGCGCGGACGTCGCCGTCCGGCTTGCCCTGGAGCATCATGCGCTCCTGTTCGTCCGCGCTCCTGCGGAACTTCTTCGCCGTGAGGAGGTTCAGCTCCTCGGTGCGGCGGGCCAGCTCGGCGGCGGCCTCGGGGCCGGGACGGGGGCCGGAGCGCTGCGCGGCGGCCTCGCGGATCATGGCCTTGATGCGCTCGTTGGCGGCACCGGCGGCCGCGTTCTGCGAACCGGTCATCGGGTGCGGCTTGTAGATGAGGCGCACCCCGGGGTCGGCGAGCAGGTGCCGGACGATGTTCTCGCCCGCGAGGACGACCGAGGTGTTGCCCGGGTTGCCGTCCCAGCCCTCCCAGGTGGGCGCGTACAGGACGGTCGTGTACGCCCCGGTGGGCGGGCCCGCGTACGGGCGGATGGGGGAGAGCTGCGGGCGGCCCACCTCGACGACGTCCTTGTCGTCGACGCCGATGTCGGCGAGCTGGTAGCGCTCGCGCGCGGCGGGACCCGCGACCCACACCTCGTCGTACGCCTTCGCGTACGGGTTGCAGGAGGACAGCTTGTCGCTCTCGCCGTGGTTGATGAAGGCGTGCTTGATCGACGGGATGCGCAGCACCTGCGAGGTCTTCGCCGCGTTCGCCGGGTGTAGCAGCACCTTCAGCGTCGACTCCTCCAGGGAGAACATCGTGGCGACCTTCGGGAAGCAGATGATCGGCACGTCCGTGGAGTCGATCTTCTGGACCATGAACCGCTCGCGGAGCACGATCAGCGGGTTGCCGTCGAGCTGCGCGAGCGTGGAGAGCCACATGTTCGCCTGGTACGCGGACGTGGTGCCGCCGGAGAAGTACATGCCGACCGTCGGCTTGTACTCGGCCAGCCACTGGTCGAGCCACTCCATGACCGCCTGGTCGTTCCTGGCGCGCCGGCCCGGCAGCAGCCAGCTCGCCAGGTACACCGCGCCGCCCGCCATGGCGGCGAGGGAGACGGCGAGCCCGATGCCGCCCCAGTGGCCGTCGCCGGTGACCGCCGTGAGCAGCAGGCCCGCGGTGGCCGGCACGGAGAAGGTGAGCAGGCGGCGTGCCTGCTGGCGGAAGAGGATCCGCGGCGGCGCGGCGGACAGCCGCAGCGCGGAGGTGTCGATGTTCCGCGTGACGATCGGCAGCGTCCGCGTACGGCGCACCATGACG
This sequence comes from Streptomyces sp. CC224B, assembly GCF_030010595.1. NCBI lineage: Bacteria > Bacillati > Actinomycetota > Actinomycetes > Kitasatosporales > Streptomycetaceae > Streptomyces > Streptomyces sp. CC224B. Next base: position 1,866 of record NZ_JASCXL010000225.1, read on the forward strand.
GCGGCGGCCGTGCAGCTGAAGTGCAGGACGTAGAACGCCAGCAGCCCCACGGTCAGCGGCGACTGCTCGTCGAACGGGTCGATGTCGTCCAGGCGCAACAGCCCGACCAGCACCAGCATGTCGCGCAGGAGCTGGCGGACGGTGACGTCGAAGCGGATCTTGCCGAGGAGGGACAGCAGACCCGGCTGCTTGTACTGCAGGTAGATGTCGAGCGCGAGGTTGGCCGCCGCGGCGGCGACGAGCACCGGGACGTACGGAATCAGCGCGGTCACGAGCTGCGCCGTGAAGAGCGCGAACATCGTCAGCAGCGCGGTGAGCTGCACGATGCGGCGGTTGGCGAGTCCGGCGGAGGGCACGGGCTTGAGCTCCTGGCGGGGGGAGGTCGGGACAGGGGGCGGGCAGTACGGGATACCGGACAGGTGGACGAGGTCATCACCCGTGCGGATATGGAGAAGACCCCTGACCGTATGACGCCCGGTGCCCCGGGAGCAATCTTCCGTGACACTCATCACCGCATACAGGGGCAAAGGTCACTTATCTTCGGCGGGCCGGTCCGGAGGCCCTGCCCTTCCGGGCCCCGCTGCGCACCCCGTCGGTCCCCTGTGCGATCCACCAGTCGGAACGGGCGGGCGCCCGGCCCCCGCCGTCGCGTAGATTGCGGGTCAAGCAGCACCGGGACCATTGGGGAAGCGCGTGACCAGGCAGGGCGTGGCAGAAGCTCACCGAGTCGTCGTCAAGGTGGGGTCCTCCTCGCTGACCACCGCGTCGGGCGGCCTCGACGCGGACCGCGTCGACGCCCTGGTCGACGTCCTCGCCAAGCACCGCGGCGGCGGCGAGCGGGAGATCGTCCTGGTCTCCTCGGGCGCCATCGCCGCCGGGCTCGCGCCGCTCGGGCTGCGCCGCCGCCCCAAGGACCTCGCCCGCCAGCAGGCCGCCGCCAGCGTCGGCCAGGGCCTGCTCATGGCCCGCTACACGGCCTCCTTCGCGCGCTACGGCGTCCGCGTCGGCCAGATCCTGCTCACCACCGACGACACCAGCCGCCGCGCCCACCACCGCAACGCCTCGCGCACCCTCGACAAGCTCCTCGCCATGGGCGCCCTGCCCGTCGTCAACGAGAACGACACCGTCGCCACCGACGAGATCCGCTTCGGCGACAACGACCGGCTCGCCGCCCTCGTCGCCCACCTCGTCCGCGCCGACCTGCTGGTGCTGCTCTCCGACGTCGACGGCCTGTACGACGGCGACCCCGCGGCCGAGGGCACGTCCCGCGTCGCCGAGGTGCGCGGCCCCGCCGACATCGCGCACGTCAAGATCGGCAGCGCGGGCAAGGCCGGCGTCGGCACCGGCGGCATGGTCACCAAGGTCGAGGCCGCCCGGATCGCGGCCGCCGCGGGCATCCCCGTCGTGCTCACCTCCGCCAGCCACGCCTCCGACGCCCTCGCGGGCCGGGACACGGGCACGTACTTCCACCCCACCGGGCGCCGCTCGGCGGACCGCCTGCTCTGGCTCCAGCACGCCTCCGCACCCCAGGGCGCCCTCACGCTCGACGAGGGGGCCGTCCGCGCGGTCGTCGAGGGCCGCAAGTCGCTGCTGCCCGCGGGCATCGCCGCCGTCGAGGGCGACTTCACCGCGGGCGACCCCGTGGAACTGCGGGACCCCGCCGGACGGGCCGTCGCGCGCGGCCTGGTCACCTTCGACGCCAAGGAGCTGCCCCGGCTCCTCGGCCGCTCCACGCGCGAGCTGGCCCGCGAGCTCGGCCCCGCGTACGAGCGGGAAGTGGTGCACCGCGACGACCTGGTGCTGCTGCACCCGTGAGGCGAGGCGGGGGGGGGCCCCGGGCCCCCCCCCCCCCGGGGGGTACGCCGCCAAAAACCCCCCCCCCCCCCCCCCCGCCGCCCCCGGCGCGCCGCCCCGCCGCGGCGCCGCCGGGCGCGCCTGCCGCCCCCCCCCCCCCCCCCCCGCCCCTCCCCCCGCCCCCCCCCCCCCCCCCCCCCCCCCCCCGCCGCCCCCCCCCCCCCCCCCCCCCCC
>NZ_JASCXL010000226.1:0-3789 GCF_030010595.1 Streptomyces sp. CC224B
ATGTTCTTCGCGAGCGCGGTGATCTTCTCGACCTTCACGGCGGGGCCCAGCTCGACCTCGTAGCGCGTGACCGTCGGGCCCCGGGTGAAGCCGGTGACGACGGCGTCGACCTTGAACTCGCTGAAGACGGTGGTGAGCGATTCCACCACCGCGTCGTTGGCGGCGCTGCGGGCCTTGCCGGGGCCGCCGCGCTCCAGGAGGTCCAGGGACGGCAGGGAGTACGTGATGTCCCCGGCGAGCCGGAGCTGCTCCGCGCGCGGGGGCAGCTCGCGCGGCTCGTCCGGCGCGGCCTTCGTCAGGTCGGGCACGCCGGTGCCGCCGGGGTCCTTGGCGCCCTTCCTGCCGGGCCTGCCGGGCTGGGCGTCGGTCCCGCGCGCGGGCGGCACCGGCGCGGTCGGGTCCGGCGCCGGTCCGGACGGGGCCTGCTGCGCGCGGTCCCCGGAGACGCCCTGCGTGAGGTCGGCGACCAGCGGCGAGGGCGGCATGCCGTGCAGGACGGCGCCGTCGAGCGCGGCGGCAGCGGCGGCGGCCACGTCGACCGCGTCCATGGGGCGGTCCGGGTCGGGCTGTGCGGCGGCCCGGCGGGGCTTGCGCCGCTTGGACAGGGCCTCCGCCTCGGCCTGGTCCGCGAAGGCCGCGTCGGGGCCGCCCGCGGGCTTCCTGCGGCCGCGGGGGCGGGCGGGCAGCGCCTCGCGCCACTGCTCGTCGTAGCGCGCGTCGTCGTCGGTGAGCTCGGCGTACTCCGCGTAGTCGGCCGGGTCGGCGTACTCGTAGGCCTGCGCCGGGGCCTCGATGACGCCGAGGCGCACGCCGAGCGCGCGCAGCCGCTGCGGGATGGCGTTGACCGGGGTCGCCGTGACGACGAGCAGGCCGAAGACCGTGAGCAGCACCAGCATCGGCACCGCGAGGACGTCGCCCATGGCCTTGGTCAGGGGCGTGGCCGCGCCCCAGCCGACGAGCCCGCCGGCGTCCCTTATCGCCTGCATGCCGTCCGAGCGGGCGGGCGACCCGCAGGCGATGTGCACCTGCCCGAGCACGCCGACGACGAGCGCGGACAGGCCGATGACGATGCGGCCGTTGGCGTCGACCTTCTCGGGGTGCCGGATGAGGCGCATGGCCATCACCGCCACCAGGATCGGCACCAGCAGGTCGAGCCGTCCGAAGGCGCCGGTGACCAGTATCTCGACGAGGTCGCCGACGGGGCCGCGCAGATTGGACCAGGTCCCGGCGGCGACGATCAGCGCGACGCCGAGCAGCAGCAGCGCGAGGCCGTCCTTGCGGTGGGCGGGGTCCAGACCTCTGGCGCCGCGTCCGACGCCGCGGAACATCGCGCCCACGGCGTGCGCGATGCCGAGCCAGATGGCGCGGACGACGCGGTAGAGGCCGTTGGTCGGGCTCGGCGCCGGCTTCGGGACGGGCTTCTTCGCCGCGGCCTTCTTGGCGGGCGCCTTCTTCGCCGCGGCCTTGCTCGCGGGCGGTTTCCTGGCAGCGGCCTTCTTCGCCGGAGCCTTGGTCGGCGCGACCGCCTTCTTCGCGGGCGTCTTCTTGGCGGCGGGCTGACGTGAGGCCATGGGTGTGAGGTTACCGGGGGAGGCGACGGTGGACACGTGCGCCTACCGCTTCACCCGTTTGTGTCGCCCGGGTGAGGGCGCCGAGCTGACGCGGGCCCGTGGGAGGCGAGCTGACGGGGCTTCGAAGCGGGGCGGCGAGGGCTCGGCGGGGCCGCGCGGGGGCCGGGTGCCGGACACGCGCGCGGCACGTCCGCCCCGCGCGCGGCCGGCTGACGGGCACTCACGAGGAGCGCTAGGGCAAGGACGGCAGGCCATGCCTGAGCGCCTTGCCGAAGGTGCGCCCCGGGGCGGGCGAAGGCGCGGGACAGCTCCGTGGCGGGCGGCGGCGCGGGAGCGATCCCGGGCGCGTGCCGTCAGCGGCACTGCGGATTCCCTCAGCGACACTGCGAGTTTCCTCAGCGGCACCGCGGATTCCCTCAGCGGCGCTGCGGCTTCCGTCAGTTTTGCGAGGGCACCGACGGAGCGCCGCTGCCCGTACCCGGCTCCAGGGCGTCAAGAGCCCTGCGCAAACCCGTGAGTTTGCGTTCGAGATGCGCCGCCGTGGCGACCGCGGCGGCGTCGGCGGACTCGTCGTCGAGCTGTTTGGACAGCGCCTCAGCCTGCTCCTCGACGGCGGCGAGGCGCGCGGACAGCTCGGCGAGGAGACCCGCGGGCTCCTTGGTGTCCTCGGCCGCGGCCTTGCCGCCGCCCTCGAGCTGGAGGCGCAGCAGGGCCGCCTGCTCGCGCAGTTGGCAGTTCTTCATGTACAGCTCGACGAACACGGAGACCTTCGCGCGCAGGACCCACGGGTCGAAGGGCTTGGAGATGTAGTCCACGGCGCCGGCCGCGTAGCCCCGGAAGGTGTGGTGCGGGCCGTGGTTGATGGCCGTGAGGAAGATGATCGGGATGTCCCGGGTCCGCTCGCGCCGCTTGATGTGCGCGGCGGTCTCGAAACCGTCCATCCCCGGCATCTGTACGTCCAGCAGAATGACCGCGAAGTCGTCCGTCAGCAGCGCTTTGAGCGCTTCCTCCCCGGACGATGCCCGTACCAGTGTCTGATCGAGCGCAGAGAGGATGGCCTCCAGCGCCAGCAGATTCTCCGGCCGGTCATCGACCAGGAGGATCTTGGCCTTCTGCACCATGGCCCGCCCTCCTCGCCCCGGCGGTACACCGGGCGCCGCCCCAGAGGACGACTCCCTTGCGCCGTCCGTCCTTGTGCCGGTCATGGTAGCCGCACCCCGCCGGTCGCCACACCCTGTCACCGCGATGTCACTGTGCACGTAGCAGAAACGCAGTGGCGGACCAGAAGGTTCCCCGAATACCGCGGTTCTACACGGCGTCGGCCACACTCTGTCAGCAACTCCGCGTAGCGGTCCCGCTCCTGCACGAGGTCTCCGGAGGCCCGCCGGGCGACCGCTGCGCGGTTCCCGGACGGCATGCGGGCGGGGCCGCGGTCCTCCCACGGGCGGACGGCGGGCACCCGCCGGACGCTCCAGGGGCGGCCACGCGCACGGACGGCCCGCGAAGCGACGGCACGCGGACGGGCCGCCCGCGGACGACGCGCCCTCCGCCGGACCGTGCGCCGCGCCGCCGCCCGGTCGTACGTCCGCGAGCCGCACGGCCCGCGATACCCAGCCACCGGACAGCGACCGCCCTTGACGGGCCGCGGAACACCGGACACCGGCCATCGGTCACCCGTCACCGATGACCGGACACCGGGCCCGCACGGCAGCCCCCTCACTCCGTGCGCATCCACTGCTCCATCACCGACAGCAGGTGGTCGGGGTCGACCGGCTTCGTCACGTAGTCCGAGGCCCCGGAGTCGAGGGCCTTCTCGCGGTCGCCCTTCATGGCCTTCGCCGTGAGGGCGATGATCGGCAGCCCGGCGAACTGGGGCATCCTGCGGATCGCCGTCGTCGTCGCGTACCCGTCCATCTCCGGCATCATGATGTCCATCAGCACGACCGTCACGTCGTCGTGCTGCTCCAGGACCTCGATGCCCTCGCGGCCGTTCTCCGCGTACAGCACCGACAGGCCGTGCTGCTCCAGGACGCTGGTGAGGGCGAACACGTTGCGGATGTCGTCGTCGACGATGAGGACCTTCTCGCCGTCGAACTGGAACTTCGCGCGCGCGGGGGGCGCCTCCTGCGCGGCGTCCTCCTGCCACTGCTCCGGCGCTCCCGCGCCCGTACCCGCTACCGCCCCGGCCGGGGGGCCCCCGGCTGCGGCGCCTCGTCCG
>NZ_JASCXL010000227.1:0-3524 GCF_030010595.1 Streptomyces sp. CC224B
CCGGGACCGCGGCTGCGGCGCGCGCAGGACGGCCATGTCCGCGCAGACCGCCCCCGCGCGGGCGGCCCGCGGCCGGTCCGGCCCCGCAGCGCCCTTGGGTCACGTCCGCGCGAGCCGCCCCCGCACGGGCAACCCGCGGCCGGTCCGGCCCCGCGGCCCCGCCCCGTGGCGCGCGTGTATAGCCGTACGCCCGGAAACTGACGTACCGTCAACTCCGCCGGGGCGCCCGCCGCCCCGACTGCCTCGACCGCCTGGCCCGCAGGGAGGCGCACCGTGCCGGACGACCGCCCCGTGCCCCTCGACGAGTACCCCGTCCACCAAGTGCCGCTGTCCATGAAGCACGTGGCCACCGGCGACCGGAACGCCTACGACCGGTGCATCTTCCACCTCTTCGACCACGAGGGCCGCGCGCTGCTGATCCTCGGCCTCGGCGTCTATCCCAACACAGGCGTCATCGACGCGTACGCCACCCTGCGTACCGGCGATACGCTGCACGCCGTGCGGGCGTCGGACGCGCTCGGCGACGACCGCATGCGGCTGTCCGTGGGACCGCTGCGCATCGAGGTCGAGGAACCCCTGCGCAGGTTCCGGCTGACCTGCGCCGCCGACCCCGACGACGCGGACTCCCTCGCGTACGACGTCGTCTGGAGCGCCGACTTCCCGGCCCTGTGGGAGCCGCACCACGTACAGCGCCGCGGCGGCCGGCTCACGCTCGAAGGCCGCCGGTTCGTGCAGGCGGGCCGCTGCGCGGGCACGATCCGCGCCGGCGGCGGGGAGGTCCCGGTGCGCGCGGGGCGGTGGACGGCGACCCGGGACCGGAGCTGGGGGGTGCGGCCCGTGCCGGGCGAGGAGGGCGGCCGCCTCACCGATGAGTTCCCCACGGAGGGGTTCCACTGGATCTGGTGCCCGGTCCGCTTCGACGACCGCTTCCTGATGGTCATCACCCAGGAGGACGCGGACGGCTACCGCAGCCTGAACGACGCCACCCTCGTCCGCCCCGGCCGGCCCGACCGCCAACTCGGCTGGCCGCGGGCCGACATCACCTACCGCTCCGGCACCCGGCACCCGGAGAGCGCCGTCGTCCACCTGACCGACCCGCTCACCCGCGAGCCGCTGGAGTTCGGCATCGAGGTGCTGGCCTCGCTGCCGCTGGCCGTCGGCGCGGGCTACCCGCCCGCCGACGACTGGCAGCACGGCACCTGGCGCGGCCGCTCCTGGTGCGACCGGCGTACCTACGACCTCACGGACCCGGCCGCCCACCCCCTCGCCGCGTACGGCGTCACCGACCACGCGGCCCGCTGCACCCTCGGCGGACGGACCGGCCACGGGATCTTCGAGCACGGCACGTTCGGCCGCCACGACCCGAGCGGCTTCACCGGCTTCGGCTCCGTGGCGCCCTGAGCGGCACCCGCCCCGGCCCCCGGACCCAGCGGCCCACCCCCGAGAGGAGCCCGGACATGGCCACCGCGCCCCGGCCCCGCACCACCACCCGCGACCCGGACGCCCTCGCCCGCCGCCTGTCCCGCTGGCTCGGCACCCGCCTGCCCGGCGCCCGGGCCGTCGACGTGACCGTGCCCGCGTCCAACGGCATGTCGAGCGAGACGCTCCTGTTCACCGTCGACCACCCCGCGCCGCCCGCGCGTCACTGCGTGGCCCGCCTGGCCGCCGACCCGGCCGCGTACACGGTCTTCCCGGTGTACGACATGCCGCGGCAGTACCGCGCCCTGCGGCTCGTGGCCGAGACCACCGACGTGCCGGTACCGCGCGCGCTGTGGCTGGAGGAGGACCCGGAACCGCTCGGCGCGCCCTTCCTGGTGATGGAGCGGGTCGCGGGCCGGGTGCCGCCGGACGTCATGCCGTACACGTACGAGGGCAACTGGCTGCACGCCGCGAGCGACGCGGAGCGCGCGCACCTGGAGGACGCCACCATCCGCGTCCTCGCCCACCTCCACGACCAAGTGCCGGTCGCACGGGCCGACTTCCTCGCCCTGCCCGGCGACGGCAGTCCGCTGCGCCGCCACGTCGCCGCCCAGCGCGCCTACTACGCCTGGGTGGTGCGCGGCCTGCCCCGCTCACCCCTGATCGAAAGCGCTTTCACGCGCCTCGGCGAGCTGTGGCCCGCCGACGAGGGGAAGCCGGTGCTCAACTGGGGTGACGCCCGCATCGGCAACATCGTCTACGACGGCTTCGACCCGGCCGCCGTGCTCGACTGGGAGATGGCGTGCCTCGGCCCGCGCGAGCTGGACCTCGGCTGGACCGTGTACCTGCACCGCTTCTTCCAGGACCTGGCGACCGGCTCCGGACAGCGGGGGCTGCCCGCGTTCCTGCGCCGTGAGCGCGTCGAGGACCGCTACGCGGAGCTGACCGGCCACCGGCCGCGCGACATGGACTTCTACACGCTGTACGCCGCGCTGCGGCACGCCGTCGTGATGCTGCGCGTGGCCCACCGGCAGGTGCACTTCGGGGAGGCGGCACTGCCGGAGGACCCCGACACGCTGATCCTGCACCACGCGAGCCTCGCGGCGATGGTGCGCGGCGCCTCCCGGTGACGGCCCGGCCTCGGTGCCGGGCCACCGGTCACCCGCGCGCGGCCTCTTGGCGCGGTGCGTCAGGCGGCCGCGCGGCGGGACTGCCGGGGCACCCGCATCGGGCGCGAGCCGGGCCCGCCCACGTGCGAGAACGGCTGCGTACGCCAGTCCAGGCCCTGCGGCAGCGTCAGCAGCAGGGCGGTGTCCTGCTCCTGCGCCTCGGGCGACTCGTCCGCGGGCTCGGCCTCGGCCGCGGCGCGGCCCGTGCCGGCGCAGACGGTGAGCCCGAAGGGGTTCCACGGCGTGGGGCACAGCGCGTGCTCCGGCAGGACGTCCTCGTCCGCCAGGAGCGCGATGGGCTGCCTGCAGTCCGGGCAGGTCACCCGGTACATCTCCAGGGTGTCGTAGGCGTCGGACGCGTCGTCGTCGACGGCGGTGGGTTCGACGCCCTCCGGTGCGGGCTCGAGCAGCTCGACGGTCTGCTGCTTACGGCGGACGGAGCGACCGGGGCGCTTCAGGTTCTGCATGGAAAATCTCCCCCTCGGGTGGGCCGACAAGGCACTGCGGCCTCGACCACAGCAAGCACTTCCCGTCCCGACCTGCGGGTAATCGCGGCAGCTCCCGCGAGCCTGTTCGGGATCTGTGGTGTTCGTCACATGCCGGATGAAGATGCCGCCGCGCGCGGGGCGGCTCCGGAGGCGTGCGCAGGTATGCGGACCTGCGCGGAGTCATGCGGAACCGGGCCCACCGGGCGACGCCCGCCGCCTACGCGCCGGCGCCGGGGACCGGAGCCGCGGGCGCCCTGCTCGCACCGCCGCCGCCCGCGCGCGGGCGGCGCCCGGCTCCCGGCCTCCCGCGGCCGGGAGCCGTGGGGCGGGGGGGCGGGGGGCGGGGGGGGGGGGGGGGGGGGGGGGGCGCCGGGGGGGGGGGGGGGGGGGGGGGGGGGGGGGGGGGGGGGGGGGGGGTTGGGGGTTGGGGGGGGGGGGGGGGGGGGCG
>NZ_JASCXL010000228.1:0-3403 GCF_030010595.1 Streptomyces sp. CC224B
CGGTGGGTGGGGCTCCGGCTTGGGTGGTAGGGGGCGCGTCCTGTGGGCGGGACAGGGGCGGGCCCTCGCGGGCGGCGGCCCCCCCCCCCCCCCCCCCCCCCCCCCCCGGGGGGCGCCCCCCCCCCCCCCCCCCCCCCCCCCCCCCCCCCCCCCCCCGGGCGGCTTTTCCCGTCCCGCGGTTTTCCTGGACGGCCGGCGGCTTTGCCGGGGCGGGGCGCGGCGGGAAAACCGAAGGGCCCGCGGCCAATACGGCCACGGGCCCTTCGGGAACGGCGGAATCGGAAGTCGCTAAGCGTCCCGGCGAAGGCTCGGCTTCAGCTCCTTGAACCGGCCCAGGAGCCCATTCACGAAAGCGGGCGAATCGTCGGTCGAGAACTCCTTGGCGAGCTGCACGGCCTCGTCGAGGACGACCGCGTCGGGCGTGCCGTCCACCCAGACGAGCTCGTACGTGCCGAGCCGCAGGATGTTCCGGTCGACGACCGGCATCCGGTCCAGGGTCCACCCGACGGCGTACTGGGAGATCAGCTCGTCGATGCGGGCCGCGTACTGCTCGTAGCCCTCGACGAGCTCCATCGTGTACTCGCTCACCGGCGGCTGCCGCGTGTCGGTCCGCGAGTGGCGTACCCAGTCCGCGAGGACCGTCAGGACGTCGACGCCACGCTGGTCGGCCTCGAAGAGGATCTGGAAGGCGCGCTTGCGGGCCGTGTTACGGGCGGCCACGGTTAGCTGTTCACCCGGCCGAGGTAGTCGCTGGTGCGGGTGTCGACCTTGATCTTCTCACCGGTGGTGATGAAGAGCGGGACGTTGATCTGGTGGCCCGTCTCCAGGGTGGCGGGCTTGGTGCCGCCCGTGGAGCGGTCGCCCTGGACGCCCGGCTCCGTCTCCTGGATGGTCAGCTCCACGGCGGCGGGCAGCTCCACGAAGAGCACCTCGCCCTCGTGCTGCGCGACGGTGGCCTCGAAGCCCTCGATGAGGAAGTTCGCGGCGTCGCCGACGACCTTGCGGTCGATGTGGAGCTGGTCGTAGGTCTCCATGTCCATGAAGACGAAGTAGTCGCCGTCCATGTAGGAGAACTGCATGTCGCGCTTGTCGACGGTGGCCGTCTCGACCTTCACGCCGGCGTTGAAGGTCTTGTCGACGACCTTCCCGGAGAGCACGTTCTTGAGCTTGGTGCGCACGAAGGCCGGGCCCTTGCCGGGCTTGACGTGCTGAAACTCGACGACGGACCAGAGCTGGCCGCCTTCGAGCTTGAGCACCATGCCGTTCTTGAGGTCGTTCGTGGAAGCCACGGTTGCGGAATCTCCTGGACTGACGTGGACGACCCCGGGGGCGCGCGCACAGCTCTCGGGCTAGAGCGCGAGCAGTTCCTTGGTCGTGATGGTGAGTAGCTCGGGTCCGCCGTCCGCCTCGCAGCGAACGACGAGCGTGTCATCGATCCGGACCCCGCCCCGGCCCGGGAGGTGGACCCCCGGTTCGACGGTGACCGGCACGCAAGCGTCCAGTTTACCCATGGCCGCCGGGGCCAACTGAGGGTCCTCGTCGATTTCGAGGCCCACGCCGTGTCCGGTGCGCGCGGCGAGGCCCTCCGTGTACCCGGCGGCGTCCAGGACGTGCCGGGCCGCGCGGTCGACGTCGCGGTACGCCGTGCCGGGCACGAGGGCCTCGCGGCCCGCCCGCTGCGCGGCGAAGACGACGTCGTACAGCTCGATCTGCCAGTCCGCGGGCGAGGTGCCGATCACGAAGGTCCGCCCGATCTCGCTGCGGTAGCCGCGGTACGAGGCCCCCAGGCACACGGAGAGGAAATCGCCCTCCTCCACGCGCCGGTCGGTGGGGCGGTGGCCGCCGCGGCCCGAGTGCGGGCCGGTGGCGACGGAGGTCGCGAAGGCCGGCCCGTCGGCGCCGTGGTCGACGAGGCGCCGCTCCAGCTCCAGGGCGAGGTGCCGCTCGGTGCGCCCCACCAGGATCGACTCCAGCAGTTCCCCGAGGGCCTGGTCGGCGATCTCGGCGGCGATCCGCAGGCAGGAGATCTCCTCCTCGTCCTTGACCAGCCGTAGCTGCTCCACGCCGCGCGCCAGGTCGGTCAGGCGCAGCCGGGGCGCCACGGAGGCCAGGGCCCGGTGCCGGGTCACGGTCAGGTGGTGCTCCTCGACGGCGAGGAACTCCGCCGCCTGTGCCACGGCCTGCCCGGCCCCGGCGACCGCCGCGTCGCCGCCCGGCGTGTCGAGCACCCGCGTGGCCAGCCCCTCGTCGGGCCGCCCCGGCCCGGCCTCCTCCCCCGGCGGCCGGGGACAGAGCAGGACGTCTTCCGTCCGGCCGACCAGCAGGACGGCCCCGCCGGGCGCCGCGCCCGCGAGGTAGCGGACGTTGGCGGGCCGCGACACGAGAGCCGCCCCACCGCTCCCGCACCGTTCCCTGAGCCGCTCCCGCCGCGCCGCGTACACCTCTGACATGGGGCCGAGCCTAAGAGCGCGGCCCTGTCCGGGCCGGTTCAGCGCGTCCGACCGGGCGTCGACGCCGCGCGGACGAGGGGTGGGCGCCGCGACCGTTGACGGGCCGCCCGGCGCCCGGCCAGGACGGGGCCGGGCGCTGCCCGCGCACCCCGTGCCCACCCCGGACGGGGGCGCCCGCTACCCGCGGGCCCCTGCCGCCCCGGCGGCTACCACTTCGGCGGGCTCGTCAGGGCCCGGGCCAGGACCTCGTCCAGGAGGCGGGCCGTGGCGGGGACGTCGAGCTGGGAGTTGTCGATGATGGGCAGGCCCGAGCCGTACCAGCCGGCCATGCGGCCGTGGATGCGGGCCACCTCCTCGTCGCTGAGGCGGCGGTTGCCCGTGCGCTGGGCGTTGCGCTCCAGGACGACCTCCAGGCCGGGCAGGATCACGACGGGCAGCAGGCCGGGGCCCACGTGCCGCTTCCAGCCGCCGAGGCCGACGACCGGGCGGTCCGGGAAGACGGCGTCGTCCAGGACGCAGGAGATGCCGTTGGCCAGGAAGTTCCGTGCGGCGAAGCCGCAGGTGCGGCGGGCCAGGCGGTACTGCGCCTCGGAGTTGTCGTTCCACCCCGCCTGGGGGTCGGCGAAGCCCGAGCGCACCCACTCGCGCACGTCGTCGAGGCTGATGTGGGCCGTCGGCACGCGCCGGTGCTCGGCCCAGTACTTGGCGACGCTGGTCTTGCCCGCGCCCGCGGGGCCGATCAGGAGCACGGCGAGGGTCGTGGAGCCGGTGTCGGCGGGCGCGGTGCCGGGCGGCGGGCTGGGCACCGCGACGGGGCCGCCGGGCGGGAGCTGGATGTGGCTCGTGGTGTCCCGGGCGGGCGGGGCCGCGGCGGGCGCGTGCGGGGACGCGGGGGCGTGGTGCTGCGCCTGGGGGGCCGCGGGAGCCGGGGCGGGCGGGGCCGCGGGGGGGGG
>NZ_JASCXL010000229.1:0-3252 GCF_030010595.1 Streptomyces sp. CC224B
CAACGGCATGGCGCGCGGGAAGGCCGGCACGGAGGTCATCAAGCTCGACGGGGTCGGCCTCGGCCCGGCCGACCGGCGCCACCACTCCTTTCGAAGCCTGCCGGAGTCTTTCGAAGCGCTTCGAAGCGCTTCGATCCGCTGCCTGGACAGGCCCGAGACAGCCCCCTTAGGGTCCCTGGGGATGGAGCGCCGAGTCCGGGAGAACTGAATGGTCACGCTCGCCGAGGTCGCCAGGCACGCCGGAGTCTCGGCCAGCACGGTGAGCTACGTCCTCAGCGGCAAGCGCTCGATCTCCGCACGCACCCGCGAGCGCGTCGAGCGCAGCATCCAGGAGCTCGGCTACCACCCGCACGCGGGCGCGCGCGCCCTCGCCAGCAGCCGGTCCGACGTGATCGCCCTGATGATGCCGCTGCGCACCGACATGTACGTCCCCGTGATGATGGAGATCGCCGTCGCCGTCGCCACCACGGCCCGCGGCCACGGCTACGACGTGCTGCTCCTGACCCGGCAGGAGGGCCCGGCGGCCGTGCGCCGCGTCACCGCGAGCGGCCTCGCCGACGCGATGATCCTCATGGACGTCGAGCTGGACGACGACCGCCTGCCGCTGCTGCGCGAGGCCGCCCAGCCGGCCGTGCTCATCGGCCTGCCCGCCGACACGGCCGGACTCACCTGCGTGGACCTCGACTTCGTGGCGACGGGCGCGCTGTGCGTGGAGCACCTCGCCGGACTCGGCCACCGTGAGATCGCCGTCATCGGGGAGGCGCCCGCCGTCTACGAACGGCACACCGGCTTCGCCGAGCGCACCCTGGCGGGGTTGCGCGCGAGCGCCCGCGAACGGGGCGTACGACTGCTGCACCGGGCCTGCGAGGTCGGCTACGGGCCGACCGCGGCCACCCTCGCGCGGATCTTCGACGAACGTCCCGGCACCACCGGGTTCGTGGTGCAGAACGAGTCCGCCGTGGAGCCGCTGCTCGGCCTGCTCCGGCAGCGCGGCCGCGCCGTGCCCGAGGACGTCTCCGTGGTCGCGGTCTGCTCGGACCAGGTGGCGCTCCAGGCGTCCGTACGGCTCACCTCCGTGTCCCTGCCGGCCGAGGAGATGGGCCGCAGGGCCGTGGACCAGGTCGTCGCCAAGCTGGCGGGCCGCGGCGAGGACGAGGTCGTGCTGCTGCCGCCGCGGCTCACCGTCCGAGCCAGCTCCGGACCGGCCCCGGACCGCCCCGCGCCCACGGGGTTCGGCCGGGGCTGAGCGCGCGCATCCCACCGGCCCGCAGGGGCCCGTCGCGGCGTTGACGGTGCCTCAACTGCCGTGCGCCGAGCCGCCGGGGGAGGGGCGTTCGGCTCATGGCCTCGGTCCGTTCGGTCCGTTCGGTCCGTTCGGTCGGTCCGTCGGTCCGTCGGTCCGTCGGTCCGCCGGTCCGCCGGCCCTTCATGGCGCGTCCGGACACATGAGAGGCCCGGCGTCGATGCGCTGTCGAAGCGTTTCAACAGCGAAGTGAAGCCGGAGCGGACATGCGCGGTGTCACCAGAGTTGTGCCCGAACTCCGCTATGACCAGGCTGTATTCCGTAAAGGCCGAGAATCGCCCACATCCTCGGGAGCGGGGCGCCCGGCGCTTGACAGAGACGCTGGCCGCGGCGAACATCGAAGCGCTTCGATCGCTTGAGCAACTTCCCGCACCGCTGGCGGGGACCGCCCGCCGCACCCGAAGCACCCCACCCCCCGACCGCGACACCCCGCGCTCCCTTCGGAGCGCCCCGCACCCCGTCCAAAGCGCCCCGCACTCCACCCGGAGCGCCCCGCGCGTCCACGGCACCGGGCACCCGCCACCGGCCCGCCGGGCGCGCCGTCCCCGCCGCCTCACCGAGGGATTCCGTACGTGACCGACAGCCGGCCGCCGCTCCGCGACCCCGAACTGCCTTCGGGCGAGCGGGCGGACGACCTCCTGTACCGGACGGCCCCCGGTGAACGGCTTCCCCTGCCGCACCAGTACGCGCCCGGCCCCCCGCGGCCCGGCGCAGCCTCCTTCCGCACCGGCCTGCCGCCTCTGACCGTCCGCAGTGATCCGGCGGAGGCCGACGTATGCGCGCTCACCGACGGGAGCCGGGGCGTTCGGGTGCTCGGCGGCCGTCGCTGGCCGGTCGCCGACGACGGCTTCGTACGCGCCCCGGTGGACGAGCCGGACGGCTGGGCGGTCCAGGAGACCTGCACACGGGTCGGCCACGACGGCGCGAGCCTCCTTCTGCACACGGAAATGGGCGGGTACGTGTCTGTCGCCGCCGACGGCGTGAAGGTTGCCGCCCGGGGCGACCTCTTCGAGATCGGATACGCCGAGCACGGCGAGCAGGCCGTGCCCCGCGCCGCGGCCGCCGCCGACGCGGTGCCCGTCGTCGTCGGCAACGCCTTGCAGGGCAACGTCCGCGAAACCAAGGGCCGCACCACGCTCGCCCTGCCCGCGCACCGGCTGCGGCGCGCCGCCCGCGCCGCCGACCCGCGCCCTGTCCGCGCCCAGGTGTCCTCCTGCCTTTACGCGGTCCCCGACGCGGACGCCGCGCTGCTGTGGGCCGCGCACGGCGGTCGGCCGACGGGAACCGCCCTGGCCCGTGTCCCGGCGGGTGACATGTCCCGGGCCGGACGCCTCTCACAGGCCCGGTACGCCCACGGCGAGGACCCGCCGGACCTCTTCGACCACGACGTCACCGGCTCCCGCCCGACCCGCCTGTACGCCAACGGCGTCCCGCACCACTCGCTCGGTCACGGCCTGGGCCACGCCTCGTCCCTCTGCCCGGGACCGACCGCCGCCCGCGAGAGCGCGCCGCTGCCGGCCGCGCCCACCGTCACCACCACCGGTCCCGTCGCCGCCGCCGAGGTGGCGCGGCTCTCCGCGCGGGCCGCGGAGGCCTGCCCGGTCGCCCGGCCACCCCGGCAACACGTCGGCCGCCACCGGGCCCGCCCGGCGCCCGGTGCGGCGCGGTGCGTCGAGGCGGACGTGCCCGCCGCGGCCGAGCCGGGCCTGTGGGTCGTCGCCCGCGACCACTTGACGGTGCGGGCAGGCACGTACGCAATCCTGGCGGGCTCCTCCAGCGAGGACGCTCGCCTCATCCGCGCCGTCCGCGTCGACGGCGCGCCGCCCGCCCCCCCCGCCCCCGGACAGGGGCGGGGCGCCCGGGCCCCCCCCCGCCGACAGCCACGCCCCCCCCCAAGCGCGGCGGGAGGCTCAGCGCGCGGGCGGGGGGGGGGCCACACCCCCCGCCCG
>NZ_JASCXL010000230.1:0-2941 GCF_030010595.1 Streptomyces sp. CC224B
GCGGCGGCGCGGGAGCCCGCGCCGAGGTCCGCCGTGGACCGCTCCGGCGACCACTGCTCGCCCCGCTTGCCCGCGTCCATCGCCTCGTTCGCCAGGCGGTCCGCGTGCTTGTTCCGCTCGCGCGGGATCCACTCGTAGGTGACCTGGTCGGCGGGGAAGACCGCGGCCGCCTCGGCGGCGAGGGGCTTCATGCCGGGGTGCTTGATCCTCCAGCGGCCCGACATCTGCTCGACCACGAGCTTGGAGTCCATGCGGACGTGCACGCGCGCCGCGGGGTCCAGGGCGCGGGCGGCCTTCAGGCCGGCCACCAGGCCCTTGTACTCGGCCACGTTGTTCGTGGCGACGCCCACGTACGCCGCGGCCTCCGTCAGCGTCTCGCCGGAGGCCGCGTCGATGACGACCGCGCCGTAGCCCGCGGGCCCCGGGTTGCCCCGGGAGCCGCCGTCGGCCTCGACGATGAACTCCCTCGCCACATCCGCCCCTTTACAGGCCGGACTCGGCGGTGCGCACCAGGATGCGGCGGCAGTTCTCGCAGCGCACGACCGTGTCGGGGGAGGCCGCCTTGACCTCGTTGACCTCGGTGATGTTCAGCTCCAGGCGGCAGCCCTCGCAGCGGCGCTGGTAGAGCCGGGCCGCGCCGACGCCGCCCTGCTGGGCGCGGAGCTTGTCGTAGAGCTTGAGCAGGTCGGCGGGGATCGACGCGGCGACGACCTCGCGCTCCTTGGTGACCGTGGCGGCCTCGCGGTCCAGCTCCTGCTCCGCGGCGTCCCGGCGGCCCGTGGCGTCGTCGATCTTCGACTGGACGGACGAGACGCGCTCGGTGAGCTCGGCGACGCGCTCCTGCGCGGACTCGCGGCGCTCCATGACCTCCAGGACGACGTCCTCCAGGTCCCCCTGGCGCTTGGCGAGGGAGGCGATCTCCCGCTGGAGGCTCTCCAGGTCCTTGGGCGAGGTGACCGCGCCGGAGTCCAGGCGCTGCTGGTCGCGGGCGGCGCGCCGGCGCACCTGGTCCACGTCCTGCTCGGCCTTGGTCTGCTCGCGGGCGCAGTCGCTGTCCTCGGTCTGCGCGGCCACGAGCAGGTCGCGGAGCTGGGTCACGTCCTTGGTCAGCGACTCGATCTCGGCGTGCTCGGGCAGCGACGCGCGCTTGTGCGCGAGCTGCGTGAGGCGTACGTCCAGGTCCTGGAGGTCGAGGAGACGGATCTGGTCGGCGGGCGCGGCGTTCAGTTGGGGGCTCCAAGGGTGCTAGGTGAGCTGGGTGAGGGGGACGACGCCGCGTGGGCGGTCCAGGGGTCGGTGACCGTCTTCGAGACGTGCACGCGCAGGTTCCAGCCGTGCCGGTCGGAGATCTCGTCGAGCTGCGCGGCGGCCAGCTCGCACCACGGCCACTCGGTGGCCCAGTGCGCGGCGTCCAGCAGCGCGAGCGGCGCCTCGGCGCGGGCCTCCGACACCGGGTGGTGGCGCAGGTCGGCGGTGAGGAACGCGTCGACGCCCGCGGCGCGCACGGCGTCGAAGAGGCTGTCACCGGAGCCGCCGCTGACGGCGACGGTACGGATCGGCTGGTCGGGGTCGCCCGCGACGCGGATGCCCTGCGCGGTGGCGGGCAGCCGCCGCGCGGCGTGCGCGGCGAACTCGGTCAGGGTGAGCGGGTGTTCCAGGGCGCAGATCCGGCCGAGGCCGCGGCGGCCGTGCTCGTCGGTCGGGTCCGGCACAAGGGGGCGTACGACGCGCAGGTCGAGCGCGCCCGCGAGCGCGTCGGAGACGCCCGGGTCGGCGGTGTCGGCGTTGGTGTGCGCGACGTGCAGGGCGACGTCGTTCTTGATGAGCTCGTGGACGACGCGGCCCTTGAAGGTCGAGGCCGCCACCGTGGTCGTACCGCGCAGGAAGAGCGGGTGGTGGGTGACGAGCAGGTCGGCGCCGAGCCGGACCGCCTCGTCGGCGACGTCCTGGACGGGGTCGACGGCGAACAGGACCCGCGAGACCTCCGCTCCGGGGTCGCCGCAGACCGTGCCGACCGCGTCCCACTGCTCGGCCCGCTCCGCGGGCCACAGGGCGTCGAGGGCGGCGATGACTTCAGACAGACGGGGCACGGGAAAAGGCTACCTTCCCGCGCTGCCGCCCCGGCCCTGGGTGACGCAGGGCGACCGGGCCCTGACACGGTGCACCCACGCCGCCGCGCGACCAGGCCGCGGCGCGCCCGCCACGGCCGCGGCCGGGTGCCGCCGCGGCCACCGCGCGACGCGGCCGCGCAGGTCGTCCAGGACCGCGTTCACCGCCGTCACGCCCAGTCGCCCTCGGTGGGCGCGTGGCCGACGGGCTCGCCCCCGAGGGACACCACGTGGCCGAGGACTCCGCCGTCCAGGACGGCGACCCGCTTCGGCCACTGCTTCAGCTCCGTGGTGCTCAGGGCGTGCACGACGGTCCGCGAAAGCGCCCCGGGCCGGACCTCGGTGCCCGTACTCGCCGTCCTGTCGGCGGCCTCGGCGAAGGCCCCGCCGCCCTGGGGGCGCTCCCCCGCACAGCACATCCACCCCCGGCTTCTCCGGCGAACCGGGACATCACCACACGTACGCGTGAAGCGGACGGCCTCGGAATCCACGCCAGTGCGTACGAAAACTAGCGTCGCGAGCGGAGGTGACCCGCAGATGACAGCCCCTGTGGCCGGCCCCTCGCCCGCGTCCCCGCCGCCCGTCCCCACACCCTCGCCGCCGCCGTGCGCGGCCGGGCCCGCGACGGGCCCGGGGGCCGGGCGCACCACACGCCGCGTCGCGGTGCCGGGCGGCGGGACGGTGCTCGTGCCCGGGGCCCCCGGCACCCCGGGGGCGGCGGGCGGGAGGCCGGGCGGCGGGGAGGACGCCGGGGCGGCGGGGCGCCCCGCAGCACCGGCAGGAGCGGGGCGCGATAGTGCGGGGATGCGCGTCAGCGCGATGCCCGCCGCCAC
>NZ_JASCXL010000231.1:0-2929 GCF_030010595.1 Streptomyces sp. CC224B
GCCCATCTACGTACCGACGACGGTGACGTGGATCCGCAAGGACAGCGCGCGCCCGGCACGCGACCGGGTCAGCAACGACTAGGAACTGCCCGACGGACACACACCCTTGAGGGGCCGGAGCACGTACGCTCCGGCCCCTCAAGGGCGTTCGTGGTGCGGCGCGGCCCTTCGTGGGGCCGGGGTCGGCGCGGTGGAGCCGAGAGTGGTCCGGTACGAGGCGACCCGGTCGGGTGCCTCCCGCTGCCGGGGCCCACGGCCGCCAGGTGGCCGCGGCTCGGGCTTGCTGGAGCTCGCTGCCCGCCCCCTCGACGGTGTGGCGTTGCTCGACCCACTTCTCGTCAAGGTCCAGCGGTCGTCCGCCCCTTGGGCCCTCGCCCCGGCAGGCGGCCTGGCTGTCGGCCTGCTCCGGAACGGTGTGCCGGGTGCCCCGGCGGCGCGCCCGGGCCCGGCCTACGGCAGGACGATGTTCCGGCCCGGGCCGCCCTGGGCGGTGTCCTTCCCGGAGCCGCCGACGATCAGGTCGTTGCCGCCCTCGCCGTGCAGCATGTCGGCGCCGGAGCCGCCGAGGAGGCTGTCATCGCCGTCGCCGCCCATGACGTGGTCGTCGCCGGAGCCCGCGTACACGAAGTCCCTGCCGCCGTACCCCTCGATCATGTCGTCGCCCCGGCTGCCCCACATCCGCTGGTCGCCGTCGTCGCCCATCAGGTGGTCCGCGCCGTCGCCGCCGTCCAGGACGACGCGCCCCATGACCATGTCGTCACCGGCGCCACCCCGGACCGTGTGGGCGGTGTGGGCGTGCAGGGTGTCGTCACCGGGCCCGCCACTGACGGTGGCGACCCCGAGGTCACTGGTGGCGATCTCGTCGTCGCCGTCGCCGAGGAAGACGTCGATCCGGTCCGGCCGGGTGCTGTCGGTGGGCAGTTCGCAGACGACGTACGTCTCGACGCCCGGTTCCAGGTACGCGCAGTGGTCGCCCGGCTGGAGCGGGACCGCGTCGCGGAAGCCGATGCGCCGGACCCCGTCGCCCTGATCCATCGGAACCACGTGAAGGTCGTTGACCTGCCCCGGGGCCGCGGTGAAGGTGAGGGACTGCTTCGCCCAGTCGGCGCCGACGCGGGCCTTGCCCCCGGAGGCGGCGGGAGCCGCGACGGCGGGGGCGGCGGCGAGACCGGTGGCGAGCACAGCCACGGCGGCTGCGCGGGCGGTGACTCGGTGGCCGTTCATGGGACCTCATCTCGGTGGGGGCCGGGTCGCCCGGAGCGGACGGCGCTCGCCCGCTCCGGGCTCCGGCGGAGCCGGGTCATGCACGGTGATGCGGTGGAACGGTGGTGCGGTGGAACGGTGATGCGGTGATGCGGTCGTGCGGTGGGCCGGTCAGCTCACGTTGACGTCCACGCAGGCGTAGAAGGCATTCGGGGTGTCGGCGATGTTCCACACGGCCAGGACCTTCTGCTTGCCGGAGAGACTGCCGAAGTTCACCTGGTGGGTGACGGTCTCGCCCGGCCGCGCTCCGCCGTCGTTGAACTCGGCGATCTTGCGGCCGCCCGCGTAGTACTGCCAGGTGCTGGTGGCGTGGCGGGCGGTCAGCCGCCAGTTGAAGCTGGTCGTCCTGCTGACCGGGGTGACCTTCCAGCCCTTGCGGTCATTGTCGAGTTCGGCGAACGCGGCGTTGCCGCCGCTGCAACTGGTCAGGCCCTTGGGGCCCTCGACGCTCTGCGGCTCGTACTTGATGGCGCCGCACGAGACGACGCCGGAGGCGCACTGGGCCTGCCGGCTGGGCGGCGAGGATATGTAGCCGTGCGCGCTCGCGCTGCTCGCGGGCAGGGTCACGGCCAGGAGCGGGGCGATCCCCGCGCCGATGGCGACGGCCAGCGTCTTCTTGCTCTTCATGACAACTCCTCTGTGGGGGGGCTTGCCCGCACCAAACGGACAAGCATGCACATGACAAGCAATGTCACACATGAGGGTGGGGCCGCCATGAGTGACGAGGGGAAGCCTACCCCGCTTGGTCTAGACCATGCCACGAGTAGTTTTGGCAGGGCGGCGGCGAGCGGCACGAACGCCCTTGAGGGGCCGGAGCGTACGTGCTCCGGCCCCTCAAGGGCGTTCGTGGTGCGGCGCGGCCCTCCGTGTGGCCGGGGTCGGCGCGGTGGGGCGGTCGGGAGCGGTCCGGTACGAGGCGACCCGGTCGGGTGCCTCCCGCCGCCGGGGCCCGCGGCCGCTAGCGGCTGACCAGGCCCGCGTCGTACGCCAGGAGACCGGCCTGGGTCCTGTTGGTGCACTCCAGCTTGACGAGCATGCGCGAGACGTAGCCCTTGACGGTGGCCTCGCTCAGGAAGAGCTTCGTGGCGATCTGGGCGTTGGACAGGCCTTCGCCGAGGCAGGTGAGGACGTCGGTCTCGCGCTCGGTGAGCTTGCCGACGAGGGCCTTGGCCCGCTCGCGCGCCGCGTCCTCGTCGGACGAGGCGGCCACGATGCGGCGCATGGCCACGGGCGAGAGCACCGTGTGGCCGTCGGCGGCGACGCGCACCAGGCCGATGAGGTCCTCCGGTGGCGTCGATTTCACCAGGAATCCACTTGCGCCGCTACGCAAAGCGCGCATCACATACTGGTCGGCGTCGAACGTGGTGAGCGCCACCACTTTCGGCGGCTGATCCAGTTTCATGATGCATTCGATGGCCGTCAGGCCGTCGACACCCGGCATTCGCAAATCCATGAGAACGAGATCGGGGCGGTGCCGGGTGACGGCCTCCACCGCGGCCGCTCCGTCGTGGGCCGCGTCGACGACCTCGATATCCTCGGCCGAACCCAGAATTGTCCTCAAATGTGCGCAGACCATGGGCTCGTCATCGACGACCAGCACCTTTACGACTTCATGCCCCATGCCCACAGTCTATCCGTCTATCCCTGGTCCGGGGCTTCCAGCGGA
>NZ_JASCXL010000232.1:0-2859 GCF_030010595.1 Streptomyces sp. CC224B
CGCGCCCCCCCCCCCCCCCCCCCCCCCCCCCCCCCCCCCCCCCCCCCCCCCCCCCCCCCCCCCCCCCCCCCCCCCCCCCCCCCCCCCCCCCCCCCCCCCCCCCCCCCCCCCCCCCCCCCCCCCCCCCCCCCCCCCCCCCCCCCCCCACCACTACGAACGGCTGGCTGGGGCCGGGGCGGTTGTGAGGAGGGGGACGGGGGTGCCTTCGGTGACGACCGGGTGCCTCCGGCGGCGTCGGGGGGTCTGCGTTGCCGGGTCGGATCAGCGGCGGGCCGTCACGCGGCCGCGCCGGTAGAGCACCGCGCCGCCCGCCAGCAGCCCCGCGCTCATGAACGCGGCCGTGACGAGGCTCACGTCGAGGCCCGTCTCCGCGAGGGCGTCCGCACTCGGCACCATGTGCGGCGCGACGTCGGGCGCCTCGGCCCGGTCCACGGACCGCGACGGGGTGCGCGGCTCGGACTCGTCCACGGGCCGCACGGGGTGCTCCTGCTCCGCGGGCGGCTTCGCGCGGTCCGGGTGCCGTGGCGGCTTGGGCTTGTCGGGGTGCGGGGCGAGCGGCCCGGGCTCGGCGCCGTGGGTCTCACAGCGGTTGCCGTACGCCGGGTTGAGGACGCCCACGACGTCCACGGTGTTGCCGCAGAAGTCGAGGGGCACGCTGAGCGGGGCCATCAGGCTGTTGCCCGACAGGAGCCCGGTGGAGCCGTGGGTCTCGCTCCTGGCCGTGCTGCCGCCCGCGGACGCCGACGACACGGTCCGGGGCGCCGGCGCGTCGGTGTGCCGGTGCGCGTGGCCGGGGCCGGGGTCGCCGTAGCCCCTGGGGCCGTGCTCGTTCGTACGGTCGGAGGTGCCGCTCGCGGGGCCGCGGTCCGGTGCGTCGTGGCGGTCCGGCGCGTGGGGCGGCGGGTGGTGGGGCGTGGTCTTGCGTGGCGGGGCGTGGTGGGTCGGCGCGTGGTGGTGCGGCGCCTGCTGCTGCGCGTGGGCGCAGTCGTTGCCGCCCGTGGGGTTGAGGGCCGCCGCGGCGTCGGCGGTGTTGCCGCAGACGTTCACCGGCACGTGCACCGGTGCCTGCACGTTGTTGCCCGACAAGAATCCGGGAGAACCGTGGGCCTGTCCGCTCGCGTCGGCGGCGAAGGCGGACGAGCCGGACAGAGACAGGATGCTCGACGCCGCGGCGGCGGAGAGCATGCCTTTGCTGAGGGCCTGTCGCAATCTAGTGATCTTCCTCTGTGCGGTGGAGCCGGCCTCGGTACGTCTGGGGTCCCGAGGCCGACGCAGACACGGCGCGGAGCCGCGCGCTTCTCAGTCGTTGACGCAGGTGTTGCCTGCCACCGGGTTGAACAGGCCGACGACGTTGATGCTGTTGCCGCAGGCGTTGACGGGGACGTGCACGGGCACCTGGACGACGTTGCCCGACAGGGTGCTCTCCGAGTCCTTGGCGGTCGAGCCGTAGGTGGCTCCCTGAGCCCCGGCATCGGCATAGGCAGTGGCACCCGTGGCCAGAGTCATGACAGCACCTGCGACGAGCGTCGCGCTCTTCCTGAGCTTCATTTCGCTTCCCTTCGGGTCACACCGAGTTCTCTCCTGAGCCTGTTAAACGAGGAGAACCGCGTGAGGAAACCACCGGCTTGACGCGATGACGCCTTTCGCCCGTTTGCTTCGACGGATACTCCTTTCCTTACAGCGGTTCACCGGATTGTCCGCACGGCGGAAGATAATCAGACAGCGCACCGTGCGCCGATGACAGCCAGAAAACGCCCCGCCCCGCCGGGCGGCACGGAGCACCCCCGCCCCGGTCTGAAAATCATTCATTTACGCCCCTCCGGTCAACGCGCGGTCCATATGGCCCGTGCAAAACATCACGAAGGAGTGAGGAGGCGACGGATTGCGAATTACCGGAAACGAATGGGGAGATTCTGACTTGCGGATGCCCGTTCCATGCAGGGGACGGACACGACCATTCGACTCGGAGAAAGCATGATGAAGAAGGTTGTTACTTGCGCGGTCGTCGCCATGGCCGCGCTGGCGCTCGGTACCGGCTCGGCCGCCGCGGACTCCTCCGTCAAGAGCGACGACCGTGAGGTCGTCGCGGCCAAGCGGGGCGGCGGCGACTGGGACAACGTCCGCGGCTCGTCGGGCGGCGGCATCTACAGCGGCTCCAAGCACCACGGCGCCTTCCTGATGACCGACGACGCGGACGACGACTGACAAGAGGTGCTCACCTCTGAGCGGTCCCGCGTCTGACGCGGAAACAGCACGAGGCCCCTGATCTTCCCGGTCAGGGGCCTCGTGCTGTTACGGAAGGCATGTGACGCACGCGGTGAGCGGCCGAGCCGAGCGGGAAGACACAGGACCGCCGACACGCTCTTGTGAACTGCTCACCGGATGAACAGCCTCAAGCCGCGTTCATTCTTCAGCACCGCCCGCTTCTCGAACCGCCACGGCGAAGAACGCGGATATGCTGAGCGGGGCCACTGTCGAAACAGTGGCCCCGAAGTGTGCGGCGGGGAATTCTCCGTCAGCGGACGGAGGACCCTGCCGGCAAACCGTATCGCATTAGTCGATGACGGCACCGAGGATGGGGAGGGCCGGCGCAGACGAGTCGTCGTGGACCTTCGACTTCTGACGGATCTCGTTGCACTGGAAGGCACGGGCCTCGTCCAGCACCTCGATGGTCAGGACGTCGATGTCCTGGACGGTCGGGCAGACGTCACGGATGATCTCAATGTTCTGAGAGTAGTGGCCGTGCACCTCTTCGTCGGCCATGGCCGGCGTGACAGCCGCACCGGTAGCGGCCAGCGTCAGCATCGAGCCAGCCAGAATCTTCTTGGCGTTCATGGAGTTGCCTTCCTTGCGTGCGAA
>NZ_JASCXL010000233.1:0-2770 GCF_030010595.1 Streptomyces sp. CC224B
ATCGGTATGTTGGCCGTGCCAAGGGCGTCACACACTGTGGCCGGTCGGGTGTAGCGATCCGCCGTGGATGGGTAGGTGGTGGTCGCGAGTGACGGGAGAGCATGGGATGAGCCAGGATGCGGGAGCGCAGTCCAGTACCGTTGACGTCAGCGTTCCCAGTGTGGCGCGTATGTACGACTACTACCTCGGCGGTAAGGACAATTACGCCGTGGACCGTGCGGCGTGCGAGGAACTGAACAAGGTCGTGCCGAGCACGCGGGTGTTGGCCGTCAACAACCGCCGTTTCCTGCAGCGGGTGGTCCGGTGGCTGGCGCGGGAACAGGGTATCCGGCAGTTCATCGATCACGGCTCGGGTCTGCCGACCCAGGACAACGTCCATCAGGTCGCCCAGCGCGTCGATCCGGACTCACGGGTGGTCTACATCGACAACGACCCCATCGTGCTGGCCCATGGCCGTGCGCTGCTGGAGGAAAACCAGAACACCGCCGTGATCCAGGCTGACATGCGTGACACGGACGGCATCATGGGGCACCCCGAAGTGGAGCGGCTGATCGACTTCGATCAGCCGGTGGCCGCGCTCTTTGTGTCCGTACTCCACTGCATCCCGGATGCCGATGACCCAGCCGGCCTGATCCGGCGCGTGGCGGACCGCCTGGCTCCGGGCAGTTTCCTGGTGGTGTGCCAGCTCGTCAGTGAGGATCAGGCAACCCGAGACTTCGTGACGGAGTTCATGCGGGTCAGCACCCAGGGCCAGTGGGGCCGGGTGCGCACAGCGGCCGAACTCGCCGCCTTCCTGGAGGGCTTGGACGTGGTGGAACCCGGTCTGGTGGAGGTGTCGACGTGGAAGCCCGACGGAGACGTGGGGCCCAAGCAGCGCACCATGGAGTGGATCGAGTACGGCGGCGTCGCCCGCAAGCAGTAGCCGGGGCGGGGCGACAACCGATCACCCCGTCCCGCGTCCTTTCCGCTGTCACGGCTCCATGGCCCTGATCATTTGCCGCAGTATGGCCTGGGAGTCGCGGGGGGACGCGGCTTGGGCGCTGAGCTGGTCGGTGACGGCGAGGTAGTGGTCGACGTCGTCGCGCTTGTCCAGGTAGAGCGCGCTGGTGAGCTGTTCCAGGTAGACGATGTCGGGCAGGTCCGGCTCCAGGAAGCGCAGGATGGTGACCGGTCCGCCTGCCGCCGCGTGCCCACCGAGGTCGAACGGGGCGATCTGCACGGTGACGTTGGGCAGCTGTGTCATCTCCAGCAGGTGGCGTAACTGGGCCACCATGACGCCGCGCCCGCCCATCGGGCGCCGCAGACATGCCTCGTCGAGCACGGCCCACAAGCGGGGCGGGTTCGAAGCGGTGAGCAGTGCCTGTCGCTGCAGACGCAGTTCCACCCGGCGTTCGATCTCCGTCCTGGACGCTTGCGGGTTGCCGAGCCGGCACACGGCGTGCGCGTACTGCTCGGTCTGCAAGAGGCCCGGCACGAACTGCACTTCGTAGGTGCGGATGAGGAAGGCGGCCTCTTCCAGGCCGATCAGCGTCTCGAACCAGCCGGGCAGTACATCGTTGTACTGGTGCCACCACCCGGGTGTGCTGGTCCCGCGGGCAAGCGCCAGGAACTCGGCGCGCCGCTCCTCGTCCGTCACCCGATACAGCGACAGCAGATCGGCGACATCGCGTTCCTTGCACCCCACGCGGCCCAGTTCCAGGCGGCAGATTTTGGCGTGCGAGCCCCGGATGGCGTCTCCGGCCGCTTCCCGGGTGATGCCTGCCGCCTCCCGCAGCCGGCGCAGCTGCGTTCCCAGAATGATCCGCAGAACTGTCGGCCCGCCCCTGGGGTGGTCGATGTGAGGGCGCGGGGGCGGGACGCGCCCCGGCTGCGCGGCTGCCATGCTGGCTCCCGTGTCTTTCGGCTGGGCGCTCAGTTTCCCACCGGCTCCACCGTCCGTACAGGGACGGTGACTATCCGGCCGACATATGCGTCAAGCAAGCCCGGCCATGTCGTCGAAGTCACCGTCCTTCGCTCCTTGCACGAAGGCCGCGATCTCTGCGCGGGTGTAGATCAACGCGGGCCCGTCCGTGTGCCGCGAGTTCCGTACCGCCACTTGCCCGTCGGCGAGTACGGCCAGTTCAACGCAGTTGCCATTGGGATTGCTGCGGCGGCTCTTACGCCAGGCCGTGCCTTTGAGCGCGCTGGCGCGTGTGCCGTTGATCGGTGCGTTCATCTGTTCTTCCCCTTGCTCGGCGGTCGGTACCGGCCCGGTGCGAGCCGTACGCCGCGGTGGCGTGAACCAGCCTTCATGCGCCCGTTCTTACCGATGCAATTGCAGATGTACTTGCAGCACAAGAGAGCCGACGGGATATTAGCTCTTCCGAACTACAAGGCCCAGCCCCCAACTACACGGCCCAGACCCCGAAATGCCCACGGGAAGATCGTGATGACCACACACCAGGCACCACCTGTGCCCGACGTCGTCCACGAAGCGTCCCCCCTCAACCGCGAGCCGTACCTGTCACTCATCCAGGCCGTACTGGCCTGGTCAGCACCCGCAACCACGCCACACCCCCGTGACTGCCAGCAGATCACCGTGCTGCTGGCAGGCCACGCCCGCGCCCTGACCGAGGACCTGCGCCGTCGCTGCACCCACCTGCCCACAGGCAGCACCTCGCGCACACTGACCGAGACAGTGCTCGGCGAAGCCGACCGGCGCCTTTCCGTAGAGCACCGAGCCACCGTGGCCGGAGCACAGAATCTCGCCCGGCTCGTCCGCGCCCTCTAC
>NZ_JASCXL010000234.1:0-2758 GCF_030010595.1 Streptomyces sp. CC224B
GCGCCGCGGTAGACCGCTTGCGGCCAGCTGTCCAGCGGGCCCCGGCGCCCGGGGGCGCGGGGCGCCCGGAACCGGGCGCGCGGGGGGGGGGGGGGCCCCCCCCCCGGCGGCGGGGCCCCCCCGCCGCGCGGGCCGGGCCGCCGCCCCCCCGCCCGCCGCGAGGCCCGTTCAGGGCACGGGCCTCGCGGCGGCCGCCCATGGCGAACAGCACGGCACCGAAAGCGTCGACGGGACCAGGACACGCGGGTACGTGGTCACGACAGCCAGCGGCGACGAGGGCGAACTGCGCCACCGCGCCCGAGACTTCGGCCCCACTCCCGAGATCGCCTCCTCCACCCGCACTGCCACCGTCACCGATGCCACTCCCGACGCTGCTTCAGGTGCCACTCTCGATGCCGCCCCAGGCGTCACCCCTGATGCCGCTGCAGGTGTCACTCTCGATGCCGCTCCAGGTGTCGCCCCTGATGCCGCTGCAGGTGTCACTCTCGACGCCACCCCAGGCGTCACCCTCGAGGCCGCTTCACGTGTCACCTCGTACGCCACTCCTGGTGCGGCCCACGGCTCTGCCCCCGGCGCGGCTTCCGCTGCCACCCCGGGCGCTGCCCCCAGCGGCGCCACCACCCACGTGACCGCGGAGGGCACCCTCGGCGGCAGCGGCTGCCTCGCGGCCGGGCACACCGCGACCGTC
The DNA here is from genome assembly GCF_030010595.1 of Streptomyces sp. CC224B. NCBI lineage: Bacteria > Bacillati > Actinomycetota > Actinomycetes > Kitasatosporales > Streptomycetaceae > Streptomyces > Streptomyces sp. CC224B. The sequence goes on from NZ_JASCXL010000234.1 coordinate 689, forward strand.
ACCTTTTCGCCCGGCGGCAGCGCGGACGCGTACGCGACGTGGACTGACCCCTTCCCCGTGCACGGCGTGCGCTACCTGCGGTGCACGCTGCGCGGGCCCGTCCGCCCGGCCGGCCGTCCCGCACGTGGACACCGCGCTGTCGTCCATCCCGACCCGGAGGACCCCCACGCGATGAAGCTCACCGACGGCTTCCGGCCCAGGCGTGAGGGCGCACGCGCCCGTCACGCGACCGTGGTGCGCGCCCTCCGCGGGCACGACGACCGCTGCGCCACGTACGCGGCCGTCCGAGCGGAGTGCTGCGTCGCCGCCAGGTCCGCGCCGACCCACGTGCTGCGCCGCCTCGTCGGGCGGGGCCCGCGGCTCAGCGCGTGGAGCACCCCCTGCATCGCCGAAGAATCCCCGGCGTTCGCCAAGGCCGCCGAGCCGGGCCACCTCGTCGCCCACCGCACGCGCGTGCCCGTGATGCGGCCCGTGCTCCTGCGGCTCCTGGACACCCCGGCCTGCCGGACGCCCGACCTCCTCACCGCCGCCACCTTCCGCGCGGCCCACGAGGGCGACGAAGGGCGGGTGGCGGCCGAGGGCAGCGCCCGGTCCTTCCGCCTCGGCACCCCGGGCGGCGCGGCGTGGGCGCGGGGCCCGGGTGACGTGTTCCTCCCCGGCGTGGCCCAAGGGGGCGGTTGAGGTGGGCGTGTCCCCGCATCCGGCCGCCGACGACGCTGCCGCCGAGTTCCACGCGTTCTTCGAGCGGCACTACGCCGAGCTCTCCCGCCTCGCGCACCTGCTCACCGGCGAGTACGACGGTGCCGACGACCTGGCGGCCGACGCCCTGCTCGCGCTCTGGCACCGCTGGGACCGGGTGCGCGCCGCCGAGCACCCGGCCGCCTACGCGCGCGGCGTGGTCGCCAACATGGCGCGCAGCCACATCCGCAGCACGGTGCGCGAGCGCCGCCGTATCACGCTCTTCTGGTCCCACCACGGCGACGAGACGCCGGGCCCGGACGTGCCCGCCGTCGTCGACGTCCAGCAGGCCCTGCGGAGGCTGCCCTTCCGCAAGCGTGCCTGCGTCGTCCTGCGGCACGCCTTCGACCTGTCCGAGAAGGACACGGCGAACGCCCTCGGCATATCGGTGGGTACGGTGAAGAGCCAGACCTCGAAGGGCATGGCCGAACTGCAACGGCTGCTCGGCCCGCACGCCACGCCGGAACGCATGCGCGTCGCCGCCGTACCGGCCCGCGGGGGGACCGCGTGACGCCGGACGGTGACGGAAGGGTGGCGCCGACGCCGGTGAGGGCCGATGCCGGCGGGGCGGCCGCCCGGGAGGCGGACGGCTGGGGAGCGCGTGCCCGCAGGCCTGACGCCGACGGGTGGATGCCCACGGGACGGACGCCCATGGGGTGGAGGCCCGCAGGGCCGACGCCGGTGACGCCGAGGCCTGTGGGGGACCGATGACGGACGACGACGTGACGGACGACGACGTGACGAGCAGGGAGCGCGAGCCGCGCGACGCGGTGCCGCGTGGCGCGGAGCCGCGTGATGCCGGGCCGCGCGACGCGGAGCTGGGTGATGCGGAGCTGCGTGGCGCGGACTCGCCTGCCACGGAGCTGCGTGGCGCGGAGCCGCGTGATGGGGAACTGCGCGGCGCGGACGCGCGCGACGCGGAGCCGCATGACGCGGAGCCGCATGACGCGGAGCCGCGTGACGCGGAGCCGCGTGATGCCGAGCCGCGTGACTCGGAGTCACGTGATGCCGAGCCACGAGATGGGGAACTGCGTGATGCCGAGCTGCGCGGCGCGGACTCGCGTGGCGCGGAGCCACGTGATGCCGAGCCGCGCGACGCCGAGCCACGCCACCCCGAGCCGCGCGACGCCGAGTTGCGCCGACGCCTGCGCAGGGCGGCGAACGCGCACCGCCCTGACCGGGAGCGCATGCTGGCCCGCGTGGAGCGCGGCATGGCCGCCGGTGCCCGGGGCGGTGAGCGCCCGCGCCGCCCCGAGCGGGAGCGGACGCCGGTCCGCGGGGAGCGCGGCGCGGCCGCCGACCGGCAGGGCGACCCCGCGTCCCGGCCGTGGT
>NZ_JASCXL010000235.1:0-2722 GCF_030010595.1 Streptomyces sp. CC224B
CCGTCATCGCCGCCGTGGCCGTGGCGGGCGGCGCCGCGGGCGCCCTGCTCGCCCTCCTCGGGCCCGAGGCCGACGGCGACGACGGCCGCGCGGGCGGGCGCGGCGGCGCGTCCCCCTCCGGTTCCGTGCCGCCCGCGCGGCTCGTGGCCGCGGCGGGCGTCGACAAGAGGGGCACCGACGACCGCAGCGGGGTCGTGCCGCAGCACGCGGCGCAGCGCCCCGAGGGCTGGAGGCCGTGGCGCGGGAAGCTCGGCCACGCGCCCATGGACTGCGCCGCCGACACCCGCGCCGTCGTCTGCCTGCTGACCAACGGCACGTACGCGGCGCTGGGTGCCGCCGACGGCAAGCGCCTGTGGGCCTCCGACGGCCGCACCGGCACGGACGACGGCACCGGCGGCGAGGCCTACATCAGCCCCTCCGGCAAGCTCTTCATGCCCGGTGACTCCCTGGTGCCGGTCGTGCGCGGCGGGGCCGCCGTCGTGGCCCACGAGGGGCGCCTCCAGGTACGGGACTCCCGGAGCGGCGCCGTGCGGTGGTCCGCGGACCCGCCCGACGGCAGGTACTTCACGCGCGCCCTCATCGGCGACGGCCTGCTGCTCGCCGCCGCCGAGGCCGAGCGCTCCGACGACAGCGCCGGCACCACCCGGGGCGTGGAGCTCATGGCCTACGCCCTCAAGGACGGCGCCCCCCGCTGGACCGCCCCGCTCAGCACCGACGAACTGGCGGGCGCCGAGTGGCACGGTCAGTACGGGCCCGAACTCGTCCGGCACGGACGGGTCTACGCCGACGCCAAGGAAGGCCTGGTCGCCCTGGACGTCAGGACCGGCCGCCGGGTCGGCCCCGCGTACGACAAGACCCAGTGCCGCTCCGTGATGGCCGTCGGCGCGCAGATCCTGTGCCCCTCCGTCGTCACCGGCGCCTCCGGATTCGGCGACGCCACCGAGGAGCCGCAGACCCGGGTGACCCGGCTCGACGCCGAGACCTTCGCGGCCCAGGGCGCCTTCGGCCTCAAGGCGCCCCCCGTCCAGGCGGGCGGAAACGTCCCGCCGGACGTCGTCGTCAGCGCCGTCGGCCCGAGGACCGCGGTGGCGTACGACGTCCAGCGGCGCAGCCTCCTCGTCGCCGAGACCGGCAAGGGGCGCGTCACCCGCAGGGCGCCGCTGACCGTCGTCGACGACCAGGTCGCGCGCAGCGTCTCCTCGCCGCCGCTGCTCGTCGGCGACCGGGCCCTGACCGCCGACAACACCACCCTGCGCACGGTGCCGCTCACGGCCGCCGGTCAGGTGCGGTCCCTGCGGGTGCCGGGCGCGCCGGGCGACCGCGCCCCGAAGCACGGCGACGACCTCGGCACCGTCATCGCCGACCACCTGCGGCCGCCGACGGTCCTGCCGCTCGGCGGGGTCGCGACGATCGTGTACGACGAGGGCACGGTCGTCTCGGTCCGCATCCCGTCCTGACCCGGCGGCCCCCCGTCCTGACCACCGATGGCTCCCGTCCTGACCCGGCGGACCCCCGTCCTGACCACCGATGGCTCCCGCCCTGACCCGGCGGCCCCGCCCTGCCCACCGCCGGGGCGCCCCCCGTCCCGCCGCCCCCCCCGCGCCCCTGGAGACCCCGTGCTCGAACCGCTGACCGGGCCGCCGCGCCACGTCGGCCCCTACCGGCTGCTCGCCCGCATCGGTGCGGGCGGCATGGGCGAGGTCTATCTCGCCCGCTCCCGCCCCGGCACGCCGCTGGTCGCCGTGAAGACCGTGCGGCCCGACCTGGACGTCGACCACGAGTTCCGGGTCCGCTTCCGCCGCGAGATCGCCGCCGCGCGCGCCGTCTCCGGGCCCGGCACCGCCGCACTCCTGGACGGCGACGCGGACGCCGAAGTGCCCTGGCTCGCCACGGAGTACGTGGCCGGGCCCGCGCTCGGCCAGGCGGTGCGGCGGTGCGGCCCGCTGCCCGTGGCCACCGTGCGCGCCCTCGGCGCCCGGCTCGCGGACGCCCTCGGCGCCGTGCACCTCGCCCATGTCCTGCACCGCGACCTCAAGCCCGGCAACGTGCTCCTCACGCCCGACGGGCCCCGGCTCATCGACTTCGGCATCGCGCAGGCCTTCGACGCGACGGCCCTGACCACGGCCGGCATGGTCGTCGGCACACCGGGCTTCATGGCGCCCGAACAGCTCCTGGGCAGCCACGCCGTGGTGCCCGCGTCCGACGTGTTCGCGCTCGGCGCGGTGCTCGCGTACGCGGCCTGCGGGCGCGGGCCCTTCGACGACCAGGAGATCGCCTCCGTCATCTTCCGCATCACCCAGGGCGACGCGGACCTGTCCGGGGTGCCCGAGGACAGTGGCCTGCGCGAGGCCGTGGCCGCCTGCCTCGCGCCCGCGCCCGAGGACCGGCCGACGGCCCCGGAGCTGGCGGGGCGGCTGGGCGGCGACGGGCACGAGGTGCCGTGGCCCGCCGAGGTCCTGTCGCTGTTCGCCGAGCACCGCGAGGCCGTGCGGCGCTGCGAACGCGACGCCCTGGGGCGGGAGTTCGCGGCGGCGGACACGGTGTCCGGCGGCCCGGGGAGCCCCCCGCGCCCGCCCGCGCCGCCGCCGTCCCTCGCCGCGCCGCCGCCGGGGCCCCCCCCCCCCCCCCCCCCCCCCCCCCCCCCCCCCCCCCCCGGCCCCAACCCCGCGCGCCGCCCCGCGGGGGGCGGGGCCACCCGGGGGAAGCCAGCACCGGCGTGGGC
>NZ_JASCXL010000236.1:0-2657 GCF_030010595.1 Streptomyces sp. CC224B
CGTGCAGGTCGCGCTCGATGCGCCGCAGGTCCGCCGCGGCCGTGTCCACGACCACGCCCCGGTCCGACTCCAGCTCCGCGATGCGCCGCTCCAGCTCGTCCGACGGCGAGAGCAGCCCCCGCGCCATCGCCCGGTCGGCGTTCGCGAGACCGCGCACGATGAACGGCAGCACCGGCCACGCCACGAACAGCCCCGTGAGGACGACCGTGAACGTCACGATGCCCCACGGCAGGCGGATGAAGCCGTACAGCATCGCCCGCCAGCCCACCGGGTCCTTCAGGGTCGACCACAGCCACGCCAGCGCGCCGCCGCCGCGACGCGACCGCAACGGCATCGGGCTCGGCTCGTCGATGCGCACCCCGAGCAGCATCCGCGCCCGCCCCCGCTCGAACCGGCCGAAGAGCCGCGCCCCGTACAGCGCGAGCGCGAGCAGCGGCAGGCCGACGACCGTGACCGACAGGAACACGCCGATGGACAGCGCCGTCACCACGTACACGAACCCGACGATTCCCGTCGCCAGGTTCGCCAGGAGGTGGGATATCTCCTTCCAGGTGTACGCGTCGTACGCGAACCGGGCAGGCGGCAGCGGATCCGGTGTGGCCCGCGGTGTGGCCTGCGAAGACGTCGAACGTGCGGTCATGGATCCAAGAGTGCACGGCCCGCCGCGGCCCGCGCCATGAGGAGGGCCGCCGAACCTCACTGTGGATAACCCCACCCGACCGTTGCGGTGGAACCACCCGGCGACCGTTCCGCTGGAACCACTCGACCGCTCCGCTGGAACCTGGCCAACCGTTCCGCTGGACTCCCCGGACCGTTCCGCTGGAACCCGGCCGACCGATCCGGCGGAACCGGCAGACCGATCCGGCGGAACCGGCCGAGTGCGCCGGTGGAACCGGCCGATGACCGCCGCGCGCCCGCCCGGTCCCCGACAGTCTGCTTACCTCGCCTTTAGCAGGCCCTAGACTCCCGTGCGTACAGATCGTCGAACAGGGCGAGCCACGGAGTGCAGGGAGCGAGGGGCTGACGTGCCAGGGACGATGTACGTCGCGGCGAGCTACTACGAGTCGTACTCCGTCGTCGGACTGCTCGCCGTCGTCGGCGTGCTGTTCGTCGCCGTCGCCTTCGGCGCCGGGCGGCTGCTGCGGCCCGTCGTACCGACGCCCGAGAAACTCCTCACGTACGAGTGCGGCGTCGACCCGGTCGGCGAGGGCTGGGCCCACACCCAGGTCCGCTACTACGTGTACGCCTTCCTCTACGTGATCTTCGCCGTCGACTCGATCTTCCTCTTCCCGTGGGCGACGGTCTTCGCCGAGTCCGGCTACGGCGCCACGACCCTCGTCGAGATGTTCATCTTCCTCGGCTTCCTCGCCGTGGGACTGCTGTACGCCTACAAGAAGGGCGTCCTGACATGGACGTGAACCAGGAGCCGGCGCGGCCGTCCGAGCCCGTGCTCCTCCCGGAGCCGAAGAAGCTGGGCGTCCTGTCCCGGCTCGCCCCCGAGCCGATGAAGGTGGTCCTGAACTGGGGCCGCCGCTACAGCCTGTGGGTCTTCAACTTCGGCCTCGCCTGCTGCGCCATCGAGTTCATCGCGGCCTCCATGGCCCGCCACGACTTCATCCGCCTCGGTGTGATCCCGTTCGCGCCGGGTCCGCGCCAGGCCGACCTGATGGTCGTGTCCGGCACGGTCACGGACAAGATGGCCCCCGCCGTGAAGCGCCTGTACGAGCAGATGCCCGAGCCCAAGTACGTCATCTCCTTCGGCGCCTGCGCCAACTGCGGCGGCCCCTACTGGGACTCGTACTCCGTCACCAAGGGCGTCGACCAGATCATCCCCGTCGACGTGTACGTCCCCGGCTGCCCGCCGCGACCCGAGGCACTGCTCCAGGGCATCCTCAAGCTCCAGGAGAAGATCGCGCGCGAGACCCTGGGGGAGCGGTACGGGTCCGGCGGGGCGCGTCCCTCGACGGCGGCGCTCCGCAGTGACCTGGTGACCCCGCCGACGCCCCCGGAGGGAGCGAGATGACCGGCTGGCTGCCCTCCCCCGTCGAGGAACTCTTCGGTACGGAGGCCACGGCCGAGGAGTCGTACGACGTCCTGACGGTCGACGTCCCCGCCGCCGCCTGGACCGACGCCCTGCTCGCCGCCCGCGACCGGCTCGGCTGCACCTTCTTCGACTGGCTGAGCGCCGTCGACGAGCCCGGCACGGGCTTTCGCGTGAGCGCCCACGTGGTGGCGCTGTCCCCGGTACGGCGCCTGCTCGTCCGGACGACCGTCCCGCACGAGGCCCCCGTACTGCCGTCCGCGGTCGACGTCTACGCGGGCGCGGCCTGGCACGAGCGCGAGACCCACGAGATGTTCGGCGTCCGCTTCGAGGGCCACCCGCACCTGGTGCCGCTGCTGCTGCCGGAGGGCTTCGAGGGCCACCCGCTGCGCAAGGATTTCGTGCTGGCGGCCCGCGTCGCCAAGGCGTGGCCCGGCGCCAAGGAGCCGGGCGAGTCGGAGCACGGCGGTCCGAAGCGCCGCCAGATGCTCCCGCCCGGTGTGCCCGACCCCAACGAGTGGGGCCCGCTGAAGGGCCAGCTCCCGGCGGCCCCGGCCCGGCCTGCGCGGGGCGCGCGGGCCGCGGGCGCGGGGCGCGCGGCGGCCGGACGCGCCGC
>NZ_JASCXL010000237.1:0-2146 GCF_030010595.1 Streptomyces sp. CC224B
GCCTGGAGGAGCTCGGACTGCACTTCCTTCTCGTCCGCCAGCGGCGCCAGGTCGGCGGCGGCGCGTACCTGGTCGGCACGGGGCAGGGGCAGCCCGGTAGCCGGGTCGAGCAGCAGGTACTCCTCTTCGACACCGACCGTGAACATCTGCGATGAGAGCCTTTCGTGCGCCCCCCGCGCTAACCTGCGGAAGGCATATGCGAGGCACCACGGTCGGCGCTACCGCTCCTTGGTCAGCCGTTTGTGCACGATGACGGTGGTCGCGGCGGTGACCAGGAGGAGGATGCCGGCAAGACCGGCGAGCGCCCTTTCGACCGTGGGGCCGTGGGCGCTCGTGCCGATCGCGTCCCGTGCCCGGTCGTAGCAGCTCAGCGGCAGGCCCATGAGCGCGTTGCCCGGTGGGCGCCGGGGGACGGCTGGGTGCGGGTGTGTCGGGGCGCTCCTGCGTACGGCCTCCCAGGCTGCGCCGAGCCGACGGAGCGCGGCCGGGTCGATACTGACCTGGAGCCGGGGCAGGATCTGGTCCTCCTCATCCCTGATGTCCTGACGGATCAGGGCGAAGACCTGCCTCACCTTCTCCTCGCGCCCCGGAGCGCCGCAGGGGAGACGCTCGATGTCGGTGGTGAGGTCGTTGATCTGCTGGTGTTCCGCCTCCACAAGGGCGGTGAGTTCCTCGCCGTCCACGACATGGCGCCGCACGGCCGGCCACAGCACGGTTTCCTCAGCGAACGCGTGGCTGAAGACGAGCTGGAGGAGGTTCTTCAGTACCTTCTCACGGCCTTGGCCAGGGTCCAGGCTTTGGTAGTACTCCATCAGCAGGTTCATCTCGGCGTGGTCGCGCCGTTGCCGCGCGAGTACGCTGCCAGGGCCGCCGAGTTCTGCGGCGCTCTGGTCTTCGCTGGTCCTGGACATGGTCGTTCCTCCTCACGGTCCGACATCAGGTAAGCGTCGATGTCCCCTTCGGGTGGCGGCTCGGAACTATGCCGCGGTGCGTCTGCGCCGCGCGGCAACGGCGGGCCCGGTGGCGATCCCGGCGGCGGCCATCTATCGCGTCCTCCTGCGAGACATCGGAATCACCGGCCAAGGCCGGTCCTGGCGGACCGGCGGGTGAGCAGCGTGCCCAGCGCGATCATGCCGATGCCGAGGGCGAAGTGCAGCCAGTCGTCAGCGGTGTTCAGCGGCACGAAGTTGGCGCTGCTGTGGTGTCCGACGAGCAGCCCGTACAGCCACAGGATCAGGTAGACGGCGCCGCCGACCAGCAGGTACGTCCGGGCGGAGGAGGCGGTCCGGGCCATGACCAGGCCCGCGACGCCGATCGCCAGGTGAACGAGGTTGTGTAGGACGGAGATCTGGAAGATCCCCAGGAGTTCGGCGCCGGAGTCGTGGGAGGCGAACTTCATGCTGTCGTAGTCCGTGGTGACCCCGGGGATGAACCCCAGTACCCCCACCAGCAGGAATACCAGCCCGACCAGCACCACCGCCTGCTGCACCGGGGTACGGGGACCGCGTGTCGCACGCGTACGTGTGGTCATAGTGGTGGCCTTCCTTTCGGAGAGCGTCCTAGTGCTCCGGCACGACGGTTACCCGCGCCTGGTCCCACTATCCTCAAAGCCGAACATTCGCGCAGCTCATGGAATCGGTGGAAAGGCTTGGAGGGCGCTTTCGATGCTAAGTGCCACAGCCAGTCGGCAGCCGAATGGGCTAGAACAGCCTTTCTCTCTGTTTGGCGGCCTCAGTGACGACCTCAGCGGTGTGGGTGTGTTCCTCAGCCGCCCGACCTCTGCCCATGAAAAGGGACGTAGAGGGGCCTCGGACTGCTGGTCATGTCGGTTTGGTGGCCGAACCTTGCCCGGCTGTGTCGCCGGACACGGTTGCGCGAACGTTTTCATCAGGCAAACGAGCGAGAACGAAACGAGCCACCACTGTGACAAGCCTGGTGCGCGGAAGAGGTGACGTGGAGGGGTGCGCCCGTCACTACCGGCGAAATTCCCTATGCAGCCTTCACGTGTGGGTGCCGATGTTGTGGGTACACAGCGGCTGCTCGTAAACGCGTCACCGTGCCCCTTCAACGCGTTTACGGCAGGTTGATAACCCCATGCGGCACATGTCACTGATGTAAGGAATGTTGATGACTCAACAGGCGGCAC
>NZ_JASCXL010000238.1:0-2140 GCF_030010595.1 Streptomyces sp. CC224B
AGCGGGTCAGCAGGCAGGTGACCGTGCCCGCCAGGGCCGCGGTGCAGGTCATCGCGGCCGCGGAGACGGTGTGCCGGATCAGCAGGGTCCGTCTGAGGGCGGCGTAGCGGGCCTCGTACTCGTCGCGGAGTTGCGCGGCCCGCTCCACGGTGCCGCGCAGCATCTGCCGGGTCAGGACGAGGCGGTGCCGGGTGTAGTGGTGGGTGAGGTCCTCCGCCTGACCGGTGGTCAGCCAGGGCAGGCTGGCGCACAGGGCCTCCGCCTCGCGCCGGGCCTGCTGCCGCTCGCTCTCCAGGAGCAGGTACCCCTCGGCCTCGCGGGCGAGCGCCGCGCCCTGGTACTCCTGCGCGGAGGTGTGGCGGCGCCTGGTCACGAGCGGTCGCTCTCGTGACCAGGGGCGTCGAAGACGTCGCGCTGACCGGTGTTCTCCTTCTGGTCGAGAGAGGCCACGTCCGGGTGGTGCAGGTCGAAGGCGGGGGACTCGGAGCGGACGCGGGGCAGGGTGGTGAAGTTGTGGCGCGGGGGCGGGCAGGACGTGGCCCACTCCAGGGAGCGCCCGAAGCCCCAGGGGTCGTCGACCTCGATCTTCTTGCCGTACTTGGCGGTCTTCCAGACGTTGTAGAGGAACGGCAGGGTCGACAGGCCCAGCAGGAAGGCGCCGATGGTGGAGACGGTGTTCAGGGCGGTGAACCCGTCGGCGTCCAGGTAGTCGGCGTAGCGGCGGGGCATGCCCTCGGCGCCGAGCCAGTGCTGGACCAGGAACGTGGTGTGGAAGCCGATGAACAGCGACCAGAAGTGGATCTTCTCCAGGCGCGCGTCCAGCATGGTGCCGGTCATCTTCGGCCACCAGAAGCTGAACCCGCCGAACATCGCGAACACGATCGTGCCGAACAGCACGTAGTGGAAGTGCGCGACGACGAAGTACGTGTCGGTGACGTGCCAGTCCAGGGGCGGGGAACCGAGGATGACGCCGGTCAGACCGCCGAAGAGGAACGTCACCAGGAAGCCCGCGGACCACAGCATCGGGGGTTCGAAGGACAGCGAGCCCCGCCACATGGTGCCGATCCAGTTGAAGAACTTCACTCCGGTCGGGACCGCGATCAGATACGTCATGAAGGCGAAGAACGGCAGCAGCACGGCGCCCGTGGCGAACATGTGGTGGGCCCACACGGTGACGGAGAGGCCGGCGATCGCGATGGTCGCCCCCACCAGACCCATGTAGCCGAAGATGGGCTTGCGCGAGAACACCGGGATGATCTCGCTGATCACCCCGAAGAACGGCAGCGCCAGGATGTACACCTCGGGGTGGCCGAAGAACCAGAAGAGGTGCTGCCACAGAATGGCTCCGCCGTTCTCGGACGCGAAGACTTGGGCGCCGAAGCGCCGGTCGGCCTCAAGGACCAGCAGCGCCGCCGCCAGGACGGGGAAGGCGAGCAGGACGAGCACCGAGGTCAGCAGCACGTTCCAGGTGAAGATCGGCATGCGGAACATGGTCATGCCGGGGGCGCGCATGCAGATGATCGTGGTGATGAAGTTGACCGCGCCGAGGATCGTGCCGAAGCCGGAGAGCGCCAGGCCCATGATCCACAGGTCGCCGCCGACGTACGGGGTCCGCTCGCCGCTGCTCAGCGGCGTGTACGCGGTCCACCCGAAGTCCGCCGCCCCCTGGGGGGTGAGGAAGCTGCCGAGCACGATCAGGCCGCCGAAGAGGAACAGCCAGTACGAGAACATGTTCAGCCGCGGGAACGCCACGTCGGGCGAGCCGATCTGCAACGGCATGATCGCGTTGGCGAAGCCGGCGAAGGTGGGCGTCGCGAACAGCAGCAGCATGATCGTGCCGTGCATGGTGAACGACTGGTTGTACTGCTCCGGGGACAGGATCTGGAGTCCCGGGCGGGCGAGTTCGGCCCGGATCGCCATGGCCAGCAGGCCGCCGACGAGGAAGAACGCGAACGACGTGATCAGGTACAGGTGCCCGATCTTCTTGTGGTCCGTCGTGGTCAGCCAGGAGACGATCACGCGTCCCCGGCTACGGCGCCCGTGGACCGGTACCAGGGTGACCGGTGCCGCCTGTTGAGTCATCAACATTCCTTACATCAGTGACATGTGCCGCATGGGGTTATCAACCTGCCGTAAACGC
>NZ_JASCXL010000239.1:0-2015 GCF_030010595.1 Streptomyces sp. CC224B
CATCGCCCTGCGTCTGGGCCGTGTGCTGGCCCAGCTGGCCGAGGACCCGACGACCCCGTACGGCGGCATCGATCTGCTGGAGCCCGCCGAGCGCCGGCGGTTCCTCCACGAGATCAACGACACCGCCACCGAAACACCCGAGGTGAGCATTGCGGGCCTGTTCGCCCGCCAGGTGGCCGCGGTGCCCGACAAGACCGCGGTGACCTGCGGTGAGGTGGCCTACACCTACGCCGAGCTGGACGCCCGTAGCGGCCGGCTCGCCCGCGAGCTCCTCAGCCGCGGGGTGGGGGCGGAGAGTGTGGTGGCTCTGGCGCTGCCGCGCTCGGCCGACCTGGTCACCGCCATGCTCGCCATCCTGAAAACCGGCGCGGCCTATCTGCCGATCGACCCGAAGTACCCCAGCAGCCGCCTGGACCACATCCTGACCACCGCCCGCCCCCAGCTCGTGCTGACCGACACCGACACCGTCGGCGTGCTGCCCGCCACCGAGATCCCCTCGCTGTTCCTGGGCGACCTGGACCTCGAAGGCCCGGGCACGGAGGGCGAGTTGCCGGTGGTGCGTGGGCACAACGCCGCCTACGTGATGTACACCTCCGGTTCCACCGGCACGCCCAAGGGTGTCGTGGTCAGCCACGCCAACGTCGTCAACGGTGTGCTGCAACTGGCCCAGCGCATCGGTGTGGATGCCGGTACGCGGATGCTGGCCAACACCTCGGTCAACTTCGACGTCTCGGTCTTCGAAGTGATCACCACCCTCGCCCAGGGCGGCACCATCGAGGTCGTGCGCGATGCGCTCATCCTGGCCGAGCGCGCGGAGGTCACCGCCAGCGTCATCCACACCGTGCCCTCGGTCTTCGCCGAACTCGGCGAGCGCCTGCCGGCCATGCCACACCTGCAAAGCCTGGTCTTCGCCGGGGAGGCCCTGCCCGCCGCCCTGGTCCACCGCATCCGCCAGGCCCTGCCCGGCGTGCGGGTGGTCAACGCCTACGGGCAGACCGAATCGTTCTACGCCTCCGCCTACGCCATCGAAGCCGGCCAGCAGTGGCAGGGCGTGGACAACACTCCCATCGGCACGCCGCTGGGCAACATGCGCACCTACATCCTGGGCCCGGGCCTGACCCCCCTGCCCCCCGGCGTGGTCGGCGAACTCTACGTCGCGGGCAACATCGCCCGCGGCTACCTGGGCCAGCCGCGCCTGAGCGCCCAGCGGTTCCTCGCCGACCCCTACGGCCCCGCAGGCGCGCGTATGTACCGCACCGGCGACCTGGCCCGCTTCACCACCGACGGACAGATCGAATACGTCGGCCGGGCCGACGACCAGATCAAGATCCGCGGTGTGCGGGTGGAGCCCGCCGAGATCGAAGCCGCCCTGTCCACCCACCCCGCCGTCGCCCAGGCCGTGGTCATCCCCCACGACAAGGCAGGCGACAAGCAGCTCATCGCCTACGTGGTACCCGACCTGGACGGCACCGAGTACACCGAGGAATCCGCCCAGCAGGTCGATGAGTGGGAACAGATCTACGACGAGGTCTACTCCGCCACCAACACCCAGTGGGGCGAGGACTTCACCGGCTGGAACTCCAGCTACACCGGCGAGGAAATCCCGCTTGAGGAGATGCGCCACTGGCGGGACGCGGCCGTCGCGCAGATCCTGCGCACCGGCCCGCGCCGCATCCTGGAACTGGGTGTCGGCTCCGGCCTGCTCATGGGCCACCTCCTCAACGACGAACACATTCAGGAGTACTGGGCCACCGACCTGTCCTCCCAGGTCATCGGCCGCCTCACCCACGAGGTCCAACAGGCCGGGTTCGCCGACAAGGTCACCTTGCGCCACCAGAGCGCCGACGACACCACCGGCCTGCCCCGCGGCCACTTCGACACCGTCGTGCTCAACTCCGTCATCCAGTACTTCCCCCACGCCGCCTACCTCGACGACGTCCTGGCCAAAGCCCTCGACCTCCTCGCCCCCGGCGGACGCATCATCATCGGCGACGTACGCAACGCCGGCACCCTGC
>NZ_JASCXL010000240.1:0-1993 GCF_030010595.1 Streptomyces sp. CC224B
GGGGGGCGGCGCCGCGCCGGGCCGGGCGCCCCCCCCCGCGCGGGGGCCCCCCCAACTGGGGGGGGCTATATTTATATTCCCCCCCCCGCCCCCCCCCGGGGGGGGCCCCCCCGGACCTGTTTCGGCGCCTGGCCTGCCGTGGCGGTTCCCGCGCCGCGTGCGCCATGGTGGTTCTCGTGCCACGCCTGCCGTGGCGGTTCCCGTGCCGCGCCCGCCCGCGGTGACTGTTGCCGCGCCGCGATCGCCGCGCGGCATCTGCCGTGTCCGTTCCCGCGCCGCCCCACCGCGATCGCCGCGCGACACCTGCCGTGAGCGTCCCGCGCCGCCCCAGCCGTGAGCGTCCCGCCCCGCATCTGGCCGTGGCCGTTCCCGCGTCGCCCCCGCCGTTTCCCCGGCCGGATCAAGGAACGTGCAGGTGGGCGTGTGTCCCCCGGTGATTGTCAGTGGTGCCCCCTACCGTGGGGGGTGATCGTGAACCGCGCGACGGACGGGGGGAGTTGTGACGCCTGCGAAGACGGTCGAAGCCGGGGCCGACGGCGCGCGGCGCGTCGCCTGGCGCGGGGGTTTCGGCAGGCTGTGGGGCGCCGCCGTGCTCTCCAGCTTCGGCGACTCGCTGCGCAAGGCGGCGCTGCCGCTGCTCGCCGCGTCCCTCACCGACGACCCGCTGCTCATAGCCTCCGTAACCGCCTGCGGCTACCTGCCGTGGCTCGTCTTCGGGCTGCTCGGCGGGGCCGTCGCCGACCGCGTGGACCAGCGGCGCGCCATGTGGCGGGTGGACGTGGCCCGCGGCCTGCTCGTGGGTGCCTTCGCCCTCGCCGTGGCGCTCGGCCACGCGTCCATCGGCCTGCTCATCGCGCTCGCGCTGCTGCTCACCACGCTCCAGACCCTGTTCGACAACGCGGCCACGGCCCTGCTGCCCGCCCTGGTGGACCGGGACGCCCTGGGCAGCGCGAACGCCCGGCTGCTCACTGGCCAGCAGCTCGCGGGCGGTCTCCTCGCCGCGCCCGCGGTGCCCTTCCTGATCGCCGCGGGGCCGGGGCTTCCGTACGCGGCCGACGCCCTGACCTATCTGGTGGCGGCCGCGCTCGTGGCCTCCCTGCGGATGCCCCCGCCGGAGCACCCGCCCAGACCCGCCGGCGCCACCCTGCGGTCCGACATCGCGCACGGCCTGCGCGCCCTGTGGCGGGACCGGGTGCTGCGCGGCCTGTGCGCGGCGACCGCGATCGGCAACGTCGGCATAGGCGCGCTCCTGGCCACCCTCGTCGTCCTGGTCACCGACTGGCTGAACGCGGGCGACGGCGGGTACGCGGCGGCCATAACCGCCTACGCGGCCGGAAGCCTGGTGGGCGGGGTGCTCGCCGGGCGGCTGGCACGGCGGCTCGGGCGTGTCCGCAGCGTCTTCGCCGCCGGAACGGCCCAGATCGCTGCGCTCATGGCCATGGGCACGCTCCGTGACGTCGTGGCCTTGACGGTGAGCATGACCCTGTTCGGCGCCATGGGGATGGTGTGGAACGTCAGTACCCACACCCTGATGCAGCAGCGCGCTCCCGCCGCCGTGCTGGGGCGGATCAGCGCGGCGTTCCGCACCCTGGCCACCGCCGGGGCCCCGCTCGGGGCGATACTCGGCGGGCTCGTGGCCACGCTGTGGGGCCCCAACACCCCGATGCTCCTCGCGGCCGCCCTCTTCACGCTCTCCGTCGCCGCGCTCACCCCCGTACTGAAGCCGGCCGACAGCGGACAGACGCCTCGTACGGGGCGCTGATCAATTAGGTTGGGACAGCGGGGCGTACGCACAGAACTCACGTTGTACGAGAGAAGGCTGAAGTCCAGATGGCAGCAGATGACCGTACCGAGCTGACGCGGACGAGCGCATGGACGGCGCTGGTCGAGCACAAGGAGCAGCTGGGGGAGGTGCGTCTGCGGGAGTTGTTCGAGGCCGATCCGGGGCGTGCCGAGCGGTACACGCTTCAGGTGGGGGATCTGTATCTGGATT
>NZ_JASCXL010000241.1:0-1548 GCF_030010595.1 Streptomyces sp. CC224B
TCTGCGGGAGTTGTTCGAGGCCGATCCGGGGCGTGCCGAGCGGTACACGCTTCAGGTGGGGGATCTGTATCTGGATTACTCCAAGCATCTGGTGACCGATGAGACGTTGGGGTTGTTGCGGGAGCTGGCTGCGGCGACGGATGTGTTCGGGTTGCGGGATGCGATGTTCCGCGGGGAGAAGATCAATACGACCGAGGGCCGTGCGGTGCTGCATACGGCGTTGCGGGCGCCGGCGGATGCGGTGGTGGAGGTGGACGGGCGCAATGTGGTGCCCGATGTGCATGCGGTGCTGGAGAAGATGGCGGCTTTCGCCGGGCAGGTGCGTTCGGGTGCCTGGCGGGGGCATACGGGCAAGCCGATCCGGAACGTGGTGAACGTGGGGATCGGGGGGTCGGATCTGGGTCCGGCGATGGCTTATGAGGCGTTGCGGGCGTTTACCGACCGGGATCTGACGGTGCGGTTCGTGTCGAATGTGGACGGGGCGGATCTGCACGAGGCGGTGCGGGATCTGGATGCGGCCGAGACGCTGTTCATCGTGGCGTCGAAGACGTTCACGACGATTGAGACGATCACGAATGCGACGGCGGCGCGGTCGTGGCTGCTTGGGCGGCTGGGGGCGGATGCGTCGGCGGTGGCGCGGCATTTTGTGGCGTTGTCGACGAACGCGGAGAAGGTGGAGGCGTTCGGGATCGATCCGGCGAACATGTTCGGGTTCTGGGACTGGGTGGGGGGCCGGTACTCCTTCGACTCGGCGATCGGGCTGTCGTTGATGATCGCGATCGGTGCGGAGCGGTTCGGGGAGATGCTGGCGGGTTTCCGGCTGGTTGATGAGCATTTCCGAACGGCGCCGGCGGAGGAGAACGCGCCGTTGCTGCTGGGGCTGCTGGGGATCTGGTACGGCAATTTCCATGGGGCGCAGTCGCATGCGGTGCTGCCGTATGCGCATTATCTGTCGCGGTTCACGGCGTATCTGCAGCAGTTGGACATGGAGTCCAACGGCAAGTCGGTGACGCGGGACGGGCAGGCGGTGGGCTGGCAGACGGGTCCGGTGGTGTGGGGTACGCCGGGGACCAATGGTCAGCATGCGTATTACCAGTTGATTCATCAGGGGACGAAGCTGATTCCGGCGGATTTCATCGGTTTCGCGCGGCCGGTGGCGGAGCTGGGGGCGGAGCTGGCGGGGCAGCATGATCTGCTGATGGCGAACTTCTTCGCGCAGACCCAGGCGCTGGCGTTCGGCAAGACGCCCCAGGAGGTGCGGGCGGAGGGGGTTGCCGAGGAGCTGGTGGCGCACAAGACGTTTAGGGGCAATCATCCCACCACCACGATCCTGGCCGGTGAGCTGTCGCCGTCGGTGCTGGGGCAGTTGATCGCGTTGTATGAGCACAAGGTGTTCGTGCAGGGCGCGGTGTGGGGGATCGACTCCTTCGACCAGTGGGGGGTGGAGCTGGGCAAGGTCCTGGCCAAGCGCGTCGAGCCGGCCCTGACCGAAGGCACCACCGTCCCCGGCCTCGACCCCTCCACCACCGCACTGGTCAACAAGTACCG
>NZ_JASCXL010000242.1:0-1426 GCF_030010595.1 Streptomyces sp. CC224B
GCGTTGCCCGCACCGGACTTCGTTCCCCGGGCTGCCGGCCGTGTTCCGCGCACGTTGCGGGAGGAGCTGCTGTGCGAGCTGTTCGCCCAGGTCCTCGACGTCGGCCGGGTCGGCATCGATGACGGCTTCTTCGACCTGGGCGGTCACTCGCTGCTGGCGACGAAACTGATCAGCCGGATCCGCAGCACGCTGGGTGCCGAGATCGACGTGCGGACGCTGTTTGCCCACCCGACCGTGGCGGCACTCGCCCCGCACCTCGACACCGACGCCGCCCACCATCGGGCCCCGCTGACGCGGGCCGCCGAGCGGCCCGATCGGCTGCCACTCTCCTTCGCCCAGCAACGCCTGTGGTTCCTCCACCAGCTCGAAGGCCCCTCGGCGACCTACAACATGCCGTTCATCCTGCGGCTCAGCGGCGACCTGGACGTATCCGCACTGGAAGCGGCGGTCAATGACCTCCTGGCCCGCCACGAGGCCCTGCGCACCACGTTCCCCGAGATCGGCGGCAAGCCGTTCCAGAACGTCCGTGAGCCCGAACAGACCACGATCACCCTGGCCCCGCAGCAGACCGCCGCCGGGAACGCGCTCACCACGGCCCTGGCCGAAGCCACCCGGTACACCTTCGACCTGGCAACCGAGCCCCCCCTGCACACCCGGCTGTTCACCACAGGGCCGCGGGAGTGGGTGCTGGTGCTGGTGATCCACCACATCGCGGCCGACGGCTGGTCGCTGGCACCCCTGGCCCGGGACCTGGCCACCGCGTACACCGCACGCACCCGGAGTGAACAGCCGCAGTGGACACCGCTGCCGCTGCAGTACGCCGACTACACGCTCTGGCAGCGAAAACTGCTCGGCAACCCCGATGACCCGGACAGCCTCTACAGCCGCCAACTCGCCTACTGGGCCGATCAGCTCGACGGACTGCCCGAACGAGTCACCCTCCCAGGCGATCGGCCACGCCCTGCCATGCTCAACCACAGCGGCGACCTGCTCCATTTCACCTTCGGCCCCGAGCTGCACCGGGGCGTGACCGAACTGGCCAGGGCCTCGGGCGCGACACCGTTCATGGTGCTGCAGGCCACCATGGCCGCGCTGCTCACCCGGCTCGGCGCCGGCACGGACATTGCTGTCGGCAGCGGCGTCGCAGGACGCACCGACGAGCACCTCAAGGACCTCGTCGGCCACTTCGTGAACATGCTCGTGCTGCGCACGGACACCTCCGCCAACCCGACCTTCACCGACCTCCTCGACCAGGTGCGCACGTCCAGCCTGGCCGCCTACAGCCACCAGGACATCCCCTTCGAGGCCCTGGTGGAGAAGCTCAACCCACAGCGGTCCGCCTCCCACCACCCGCTGTTCCAGATCGCACTGGCACTGCAGAACAACGACCAGGCCCACTTCGACCTACCCGGCCTCCAAGTGCAGG
>NZ_JASCXL010000243.1:0-1286 GCF_030010595.1 Streptomyces sp. CC224B
CGCGGCAAGCTTCGGATCTATCTCGGTGCGGCACCGGGTGTGGGTAAGACGTATGCGATGTTGTCCGAGGCGCATCGGCGGGTGGAGCGGGGCACGGACTGTGTGGTGGCGTTGGTGGAGCATCACGGGCGTCCGCGGACGGAGGTGATGTTGCGGGGGTTGGAGCAGGTGGGGCGCCGGGAGCTGGTGTACCGGGGTGCGGTGTTCGCGGAGATGGATGTGGAGGCGGTGCTGCGGCGGGCTCCCGCGGTGGCGTTGGTGGATGAGCTGGCGCATACGAATGTGCCGGGGTCGCGTCATGCCAAGCGGTGGCAGGACGTGGAGGAGTTGCTGGCGGCGGGCATTGATGTGGTGTCGACGGTGAACATCCAGCATCTGGAGTCGCTGGGTGACGTGGTGGAGTCGATCACGGGGGTGCGGCAGCGGGAGACGGTGCCGGACGAGGTGGTGCGGCGGGCGGATCAGATCGAGCTGGTGGACATGTCGCCGCAGGCGCTGCGGCGGCGGATGGCGCACGGCAACATCTATACGGCCGACAAGGTGGATGCGGCGCTGTCGAACTATTTCCGGCCCGGGAATCTGACGGCGTTGCGGGAGCTGGCGCTGTTGTGGGTGGCGGACCGGGTGGATGAGTACCTGCAGCAGTACCGGGGGGAGCACGGGATACGGTCCACGTGGCAGGCGCGGGAGCGGATCGTGGTGGGGCTGACGGGGGGTCCGGAGGGGCGCACGCTGATCCGGCGGGCGGCGCGGATGGCGGCCAAGGGCTCGGGGGGTGAGGTGATGGCCGTCTACATCGCCCGCAGTGACGGGCTGACCGCGGCCTCGCCGAAGGAGCTCGCCGTCCAGCGCACCCTCGTCGAAGACCTCGGCGGCAGCTTCCACCAGGTGATAGGGGACGACATCCCGGCCGCGCTCCTGGAGTTCGCCCGCGGGGTGAACGCCACCCAGATCGTCCTCGGCGTCTCGCGCCGCAAGGCCTGGCAGTACGTCTTCGGGCCGGGCGTGGGCGCGACCGTGGCCCGCGAGTCCGGGCCCGACCTCGACGTGCACCTCGTCACCCACGACCGGATGGGCAAGGGCACGGACCTGTCCCGGCCCCCGCGCACCGCCCGCCTCGGCCGCAACCGGCGCGTCTGCGGCTGGCTCATCGGCATGGCGGGGCCGGTGCTGCTCTCGCTGCTGCTGCGCGGCGTCGCCCCGGGCCTCGGGCTCGCCAACGACATGCTGCTGTTCCTGACCCTGACGGTCGCGGCGGCCCTGCTCGGCGGCATGCTCCCGGCGCT
>NZ_JASCXL010000244.1:0-1148 GCF_030010595.1 Streptomyces sp. CC224B
CACCCGCGGTTTGGTCCGTGGGCGGGGTTGGGGTTGCAGGTGGTTGTGGTGGTGGTGTTGGTGGTGCGGCGGGTGTGGCCGTTGGTGGTGTTGGGTGTGGCGACGGTGGCGGCGGTGTTGATGTCGTTGTCGGTGTGGTGGGTGCCGGGGTTGTTGGTGACGTCGGTGGATGGTTCGGGGGTGTGGGTGCCGTTGGCGGCGCCGTTTGCGGCGTATTCGGCGGTGGTGTATTCGTCGCGGCCGCGGGGTGCGTGGGTGTTGACGGGTGTGTTGACGTTGGTGGCGACGCGGTTGTGGGAGGTGTCGTTCGCGGTGGCGGCGTCGGGGGTGTTGTTGACGGCGGTGCCGGCGTTGTTGGGGATGTATGTGGCGGCGCGGCGGGGGTTGATTGCGGCGTTGACGGAGCGGGCGGAGCGGGCGGAGCGGGAGCAGTTTTTGCTGGCGGAGCGGGCGCGGGCGGAGGAGCGGGTGCGGCTTGCGGGGGAGATGCATGATGTGGTGACGCATCGGGTGAGTTTGATGGTGTTGCAGGCGGGGGCGTTGCGGGTGGTGGCGACGGATGAGCGGGTGCGGGCGGAGGCGGAGGGGTTGCGGGCTGCGGGGTGTCAGGCGTTGGAGGAGTTGCGGGATCTGGTGGGGGTGCTCAGGTCGCCGGAGAGTGCGGCGGGTGTGGTGGGCGGGGTGGGTGACGGTGGTGGTGTGGGTGCCGGTGGTTTGGGTCTGGGTGGCGTGAGTGGCGTGAGTGGGGTGGGTGGTGTGGGTGTGGGTGGGGTGTCGGATCTGGGGTTGTCGGTGTTGGTGGAGGAGTCGCGGGCGGTGGGGGTGGTGGTGGAGTTGAGTGAGGTGGGGGACCGGTCGGTGT
Source organism: Streptomyces sp. CC224B (assembly GCF_030010595.1). Taxonomy (NCBI): domain Bacteria; kingdom Bacillati; phylum Actinomycetota; class Actinomycetes; order Kitasatosporales; family Streptomycetaceae; genus Streptomyces; species Streptomyces sp. CC224B. Next base: position 863 of record NZ_JASCXL010000244.1, read on the forward strand.
CCTCGCCGGTGGTGGCGCGGACGGCGTATCGGATCGTGCAGGAGGCGTTGACGAATGTGCGCAAGCACGCGCCGGGGGCCAGGGTGGGGGTGGAGGTGCGTTACGAGGCGGACCGGGTGCGGGTGCGGGTGCGCAACGGTGCGCCGTGCGGGCCGGTGGACCGGGAGCTGGCTTCCAGCGGGTCGGGCACGGGGTTGAAAGGGCTGCGCCAGCGGGTGGAGTTGGTGGGAGGCACCTTCGAGTACGGGCCCCGCCCCGACGGCGGCTTCCACATCGAATCCGTCCT
>NZ_JASCXL010000245.1:0-1022 GCF_030010595.1 Streptomyces sp. CC224B
GGCGCCGCCGTCTCGCCGGTGACGAGGGCGGTGACCGCCGCCACGCCGCCCTCGGCGAAGGCCTGGCGCTGCCGGTCGGCGGGGGTGCCCTGGCGCAGCAGCCGGTGGACGAGGGCGGTGACCTGGCGGAGGTCTCCGGCCGCCTCCAGCGCGGGCTCGATGTGGTCCATGAGCCGGGCCACCGCGTCACCGGCGCTCAGGCGCCTCCCGGCCGGGTCGAGGAGGGAGCCGCTCAGGCCGTGCCGGGCGGCCTGCCAGTGGGCCGCCTGCAGGAGCTCCGGCAGGCAGTCGGGCTCCTCGGTGCCGTTCTTGATGTCGGTGACGGCGGTGCTGACCAGGCCGCGGACGATCCCGGCGAGCATGACCGCCTCGTCGGCGCGCAGTTGCACGTCCGGGCAGCGCACCTCGACGGTCGGGTAGCGGCGGGAGGGGCGGGCCTGCCAGTAGAGCTGGCCGATGTCCTGGATCACGCCGGAGGCCAGCAGCCCGCGGACGCGGTCCTCGAAGTCCGCCAGGTCCGCGAAGCGGGGCGGCGGGCCGCTGACGGGCCAGCGGCCGAAGACGACCGTGCGCCAGCTCGCGAAGCCGGTGTCCTGCCCGTCCCACAGGGGCGAGTTCGCCGACATCGCGCTGAGGAGGGGCAGCCAGAGCCGGATGCGGTTCAGGACGGCCACGCCCACCTCCGGCGAGGGCACGGCCACGTGGACGTGCATCCCGTTGATGAGCTGCTCGTCCACGAGCTGCGGGGCCTGGGCGTAGATGGCGCGGTAGCGGGGCTCGTCGGTGACGGGCACCGGCGCGAGGGTCCTGGCGGGCGCCGTGGCGCAGGCGGCGAGGCGGCAGCCGACGCTCTCGGCGGCGGCCGCGAGCGCGAGGCGCAGGCGCAGCAGGTGCCCGCCGACCTCCTCCAGCTCCTCGCACACCGGGGTGGCGACCTCGAGCTGCGCCTGGAGGAGCTCGGACTGCACTTCCTTCTCGTCCGCCAGCGGCGCCAGGTCGGCGGCGGCGCGTACCTGGTCGGC
>NZ_JASCXL010000246.1:0-1013 GCF_030010595.1 Streptomyces sp. CC224B
CCGCCGGCGCGGGCGGCGCGGTGCGCGCAGGCCGGGCGGTGCCCGCGCGCCGCGGCCGTCGCCGCGCTGCTCCTCGGCTGCTGGTACGGGCCGCCGCCCGCGTACGCGACAGCGACGGCGGGACCGGCCCCCGTACGGACGGCAGACGGGGACGGCGGCGTGGCCGGTGACCTGGTGGCGCCGGTCGTCGCGGCCGGCGCGGCCGGGGCCTTCGCCCTGGTCTCGTACCGGCGGCGCAGGCGGCGCTTCGCCCACCGGACGACGCCGGGCGGGCCGGGCGAGGGGCAGGCGGCGCCGCCTGCCGACCTCGACGCCCGGGCGGCGCGGCTGCTCGTGGACACCGACGACGCGGTCCGCGCCAGCGCGGCGGAGCTCGCCTTCACCGCCGCCCGGTTCGGGGCCGGTGAGGTGCGGCCGTTCGCCGAGGCCGTCGCGTACGCGCGCGGCGAGCTGGCGGCGGCGTTCCAGCTCCGGCAGCGGCTGGACGACGCCCGCCCGCAGGACGACGCCACGCGGCGGCGGGCGCTCGACGAGATCGTGGCCCGCTGCGCCGAGGCGAACCGGTGCCTCGACGCCGAGGCCGCCGCCTTCGACGGGCTGCGCTCCCTGGAACGCGCCGCCCCGGGCGCCGTGGAGTACGCCGACACGGTGCTGCGGCAGGTCACCGCGCGTGCCCGGACGGCCGAGGCGGTGCTCAAGGAGGCGCGGGCGGCGTACGCGCCGGCCGCCACCGCGGCGGTGCTCGGGTACGCCGCCCAGGCCGAGGACCGGCTCGCGTTCGCCACCGCCCGGCTGCGGCGCGCCCGCGAGGCCGCCGCCGCGGGGGACGGCGACACGGCCGCCGGGCACCTGCGCGCGGCCGAGGCGGCCATCGGCCAGGCGGCCGTGTTCGTCGACGGCGTGCACCGCCACGCCGACGCGCTGGCCGAGGCCGACCGGCGGCTGCCCGACGCGCTCGCCGAGGCGGGCACCGGCCGCGCGAGCGCGTGGTACGTCTCCGGCGTGAGCCGGTC
>NZ_JASCXL010000247.1:0-1008 GCF_030010595.1 Streptomyces sp. CC224B
CACCCGCGAACGAATGGCGCTGGACACCGACTCCCGCGTCCTGCAGGTGGCCTCACCCAGCTTCGACGCGGCGTTCTGGGAGCTGGTGCAGACCCTGACCATCGGAGCCACGCTCGTGGTGCCGCGCCAGCGCCGCCTGGTCGGCGACGACCTCTACCGCACCCTGGCCCAGCGGCACATCACTCACGTGATGCTGCCACCCAGTGTCGTCACGACGCTGCCGGAGGAGGGCACGCACGCCCTGACCGGGCTACGGGTCCTGACCGTGGGTGGCGAAGCATGCCCACCGGGCCTGGCCGCCAACTGGGCACCGGGACGGCGCCTGATCAATGCCTACGGGCCCGCTGAGACGACGGTGTGCGGCGCCATCAGCGCCCCGCTCACCTCCGACCACGTCCCGATCGGCACCGCCGTGGCCGACAACCGGGTCCGCGTCCTGGACCACCACCTCGCCCTGGTACCGCCCGGCACACCAGGTGAGCTCTACATCGCCGGCCCCAGCCTCGCACGCGGCTACCTGAATCAGCCCGCACTCACCGCCGAACGCTTCCTCCCCGACCCCTACGGCCCGCCCGGCCGCCGCATGTACCGCACCGGCGACATCGTCCGCTGCGGCACCGAGGGCCAACTGGAATACCTCGGCCGCACCGACGACCAGGTCAAACTGCGCGGCCTGCGCATCGAGCCCGGCGAAGTCCAGGCTGTGCTGAGTGAGCACCCCGGTGTGGCACAGGCGATCGTCGTCTGCCATGAGCAGGGCGGCGACCGGCGTCTGGTGGGCTACGTGGTGCCCATCAAGGGCGACGGCCTGCCTGCCCCCGCGGAACTACGCCGCTTCGCCGCAGCGCGGCTGCCCGACTTCATGGTCCCGGCCACGTTCGTCCTCCTGGACGAGCTGCCCCTGACCGCCAACGGCAAGCTGGACCGCGCAGCGTTGCCCGCACCGGACTTCGTTCCCCGGGCTGCCGGCCGTGTTCCGCGCACGTTGCGGGAGGAGCTGCTGTGCGA
>NZ_JASCXL010000248.1:0-978 GCF_030010595.1 Streptomyces sp. CC224B
CGGGCCTTCCGCGCGGCCCGCGCCCGAGGTGTGGCCCGACGCGGCGGCGCTGCTCCTGACGGCCCTCGGGCCGGGCACGCGGCTGTGGGAGCGCGGGCCCGGGCATCCGGAGGCGCTCGCGGTGCGGCTCGGCACGGTCGACCGGGCGGCGCCCGGCCAGAGCACGCTGCTGCCCGCCGTGCCGGTGACGGTGAGCCTCCGGGAGGCCGGGGCGCTCGGGCTCGCCGGGCCGCGGGAGCGGCTCGCGGGCCTGGCCCGCTCGGTGCTCGCGCAGCTCGCCGCGCTGCACTCCCCCGCGGACCTGGAGATCGTGCTGATCAGCACGGACCGGGCGCGGACGCCGCAGGAGCGGACCGCGGAGTGGTCCTGGCTCGGCTGGCTGCCGCACCTGCGCCCCGCGCGCGGGCAGGACTGCCGCCTGCTCCTCGCGTACGACCGCGAGCAGGCCGCCGCGCGCACCGGGGAGCTGCTGCGCCGCCTCGACGAGGCCGCCGAGGCCGAGGCTGAGGCCGGAGCCGACCGGACGGAGGAGCCCGCGCCCCCGGAGGCGTACGGCCCGCGCACGGTCGTGGTGCTGGACGGCGACCCCGGCTCCGCCGCGCTGCGGGAGGCCGCCGCCCGGCTCACCCGGGAGGGCGGACGGGCCGGGATCCACGTGGTGTGCCTGGCCGAGACGGCCGCGGCCTCGCCCGCGTCGCCGGTGACGGAGACGTACGAGGCCGCGTGCGCGGTGGCGCCCGCGTTCCGCGCGTGCGGGGCGGTGGCGCTGCTCAGCGGCGACGTGGCGACGGCCCTGCGGGTGCTGCGCACGGTGGACGGGCGGCCCGCGGGGCACGGCACGGTCGCCGTGGTGGACGCGGTGTCGGCGGCCTGGGCGCAGCGGTTCGCCCGGGCGCTGGCCCCGCTGCGGCCCGACGGCTTCAACCGCGAGACGCTCACCCTCGACGACTACCGGCGCCGGTACGCGCTCTACAAGTC
>NZ_JASCXL010000249.1:0-955 GCF_030010595.1 Streptomyces sp. CC224B
GGTGCCCGGCCCGCCGAACTGCGGCTTAGGCCTGCGGCCAGAGCTGGAGCACGTACTGCTCGACGCCGTCGACTGCCCTGTCCTGGGACTGGACCGCTACCTCGGCCCGGCCGCGGCACAGGACGTGCACGTTCCAGGTGCCCGGCTTGTCTGAGATGCGGACCGGTTCGGGCCACGGGCCTGCGGTCAGGCCGCGGGCCTGCAGCTGCCCCGATGTGCAGGAGATCTCCGTGACGGCGGACTCTTCCCAGTCGCCGGCTGGCTCGGCGGGTTCCTCTGCCCAGACTTCGATCGTCATCATCGCGGTGTGCGTGTGGCCGGCGCTGGTGAAGGACAGGCGTCCGGGGTGGGCGGTCAGGAAGGGGCCCTGTTCCCAGTCTTCGGAGAAGGGGACGGGGACGTGGGTGTCGTCCCAGTCCTCCACGGCGAGGCCGTAGTAGTCGACTTCGACGGCCACTGTTTCGCGACTGATGAGCTCGGCCATTCCGTCTGCCTCCAGGCGGTCGCGCGCGGACAGGGCCACGGTAGATCACCTACGTCTGCCGGGGGGCGCCCGATCCCGGTCAACGTCCGCCGTCAGCCTGGGCGTTGTTCGCGTTGTTGGCGAGGGTTGCCGCGGTGCCGGTGCCATTGCAGGCCCGTACCGGCTCGAAGGGGACGGAGGCGCCGCGCCGTTTCGGCGGCAGGGCCTCGTGGGCGAATGCCAGTGAGAACTCGGCCAGCTCCGGGGCGAGTTCGTGCGCACTTCCGAGGGCCTGGCGCAAGTCCCATGTGTGTGCGGCGATTTCCATGACACCCGCGCTCAGCGCGCCGCGCACAGGCAGGGTCGCGAAGCCGAGATCCACCATGCGGTCCAGCGCGCGATCGTCCATGGCCCGCCCGGCCACGATGAGCCGCTCCTCGGCGTCCGCGTACGCCGCTGCCCAGTCGTCGCCCGGGACCTCGGCGACGTTTC
>NZ_JASCXL010000250.1:0-948 GCF_030010595.1 Streptomyces sp. CC224B
CCGAAAAGCGGGGTCCAGGGGCGGCAGCCCCTGGTTACGGGAAAGGGGCGGGTCTGGGGCGCCCCCCGCGAGGGCTACTCGTTCGGGTACTCCTCGACCACCGTCGCCCCCAGCTCCCGCACGATCAGCTCATGCCCGGACAGGGCCGAGTCGACCAGGTCCGGGTCGTCGTCCTCAGGGATGTCGTCCTCGGGCGCGATTTGCACCGGAGCACGGTGCTGCGGCGCCGGCGCCGGGGCGGCGGCGGGCCGCGGGGCCGGCCGGGCCGGGGCCTGGGGCGCCGGAGGAGCCTGGGGGGCGGGCCGGGCCGGGGCCGGGGCGCTGTGGCCCCCACCGGCGGGACCACCGCCGAAGCCGCCCCCCGCACCACCGCCGAACCCACTCGCCGCGGGCGGCGGCGAGGCCCCCCCGGACGGGTCGATGATCGCCTCGATCTTCCACTGCACACCCAACTGCTCGGTCAGCGCCTGGCGCAGCACGTCCTCGCTGCCGCTGCCGGAGAAGTTGTCCCGGGCGCCGGCGTTGACGAAGCCGAGCTGGAGCGTGGTGCCGTCGAACCCCGCCACCTGGGCGTTCTGGCTGAGCAGGATCCAGGTGAAGCGGCGGCGGTTCTTGACGGCCTCCAGGATGTTCGGCCAGAGGGCGCGCGGGTCGAGCCCACCGGCGGGAGCGGACGCGGAGGGCTGCGGGGCGGGGGCGGCCTGGGCCTGGGGTGCCGGCCGGCTCGCGGCAGGCGTGGGCGTGGACGTGGGCGCGGGGGCACCGCCGCCACCGCCCGGCGCACCCCCGGGAGCGCCGCCCACCGGGGCGGCCGTGGGCCAGCCACCGGGCCGGGACGCGGGCGCGCCGGAGGCGGCACCCGGCGCGGAGGGCGCGCCCACGCCGCTCTGCAGCGCGAGCAGGACCGCCGCCTGCACCAGCCAGCCCGACGCCTCGACGAGCGGCAGC
>NZ_JASCXL010000251.1:0-946 GCF_030010595.1 Streptomyces sp. CC224B
GCCCGCGGGGCCCGGAACCGCGGGCCCCGCCGCAGAAGGAGGCTGGACTTGACCGCACTCGGATTCCTCTACCCGGGGCACTCCGCCGAGGACGACTACCCGCGCATCGAGCAGCTCCTGGGCTCCGACGTCCGCCTCCAGGTCGTCCACACCGACATCGGCGAGGACGCGCACCGCGTCGACGCGCTCCTGGAGACGGGGTCGCCGGCGCGGCTGGCCGCCGGGGTCGAGGAGCTGCGGCTGAGCGGGGCGGAGGCCGTGGTGTGGGCGTGCACCAGCGGCAGCTTCGTCTTCGGCTGGGAGGGCGCGCACGACCAGGTGCGCGCCCTGGCCCGGGCCGCGGGGCTGCCCGCGTCCTCGACGTCCTTCGCCTTCGCGCACGCGGTACGGGAGCTGGGGGTGACGCGGGTGGCCGTCGCGGCGACGTACCCCGAGGACGTCGCCGGCCACTTCTCCGGCTTCCTCGCCGCCGCGGGCCTGGAGGTGGTGGCGCTGCACGCCGGCGGCGTCGTCACCGCCGCGGAGGTCGGCACCTGGGGGCGCGAGGAGGTGCTGGCCCTCGCCCGGGCGGGGGACCACCCCGCGGCGCAGGCGGTGCTGCTGCCGGACACGGCGCTGCACACCGCCGCGTACGTCCAGGACCTGGAGGCCGCCCTCGGCAAGCCGGTCCTCACCGCCAACCAGGTCACCGTCTGGGAGGCCCTCCGCCTGGCCACCCGCCGCCTCAACGCCCCCGCCCTGGGCGCCCTCTTCACCAAGGAACCCTTGGTCCAGGCGACGTAAGCGACCCGGCCGGGGGCTCCCCAATCCCGCCCCTTCCCGTAACCAAGGGGCTCCGCCCCCTGGACCCCCGAAATCGCGCTGACGCGCTCGTGCGAAAAACCCCGGCCGGGGGGGGTGTGTCCGGGCGGGGGCAGAAATTAGCACCGGCCGGGGTTGTGGACGG
>NZ_JASCXL010000252.1:0-938 GCF_030010595.1 Streptomyces sp. CC224B
CTAGGTCCTGTCTGACAAAGGATCTTGGGTGGGTTCGCGGAGCCAGAGGATGAGTGCGGCGAGGCGGACGCCGGCTCTGTAGCGGGCGGCGAGTTTGTCGAAGCGCGTGGCGATCGCCCGGAACTGCTTGAGGCGGTTGAAGCAGCGTTCGACCGCGTTGCGGGCCTTGTAGAGCTCTCGGTCGAAGGCCGGCGGTCTGCCGCCGGCCTTCCCGCGCCGCAGACGGTTGGCCTTCTGGTCCGCTCGCTCCGGGATCACCGCCCGGATGCCTCTGCGCCGCAGGACCTGGCGTATGGCCCGGGACGAATACGCCTTGTCTGCGATGACCGTGTCAGGCCTGAGGCGGGGCCGTCCAGCGCCGGTGCGGGGCACCTTCAGCTCGTTCATGACCGTATCGAAGACGGTGGAGTCGTTGACGTTGCCGGGCGTGACGACGACGGTCAGGGGCAGGCCCCGGCCGTCGCAGGCGAGGTGGAGCTTGGTGGTCAGTCCACCACGGGACCGGCCCAGCGCCTGGGCAGCCGACGGACGTGCCTGATCTTCCAGTTCGTCCCCTGCCGCCGCCCCTTTTTGCGGGCACCGGCGGCGTGCTGGTGGGCCCGGCTGATCGTGGAGTCAACCGACACGGTCCACTCCACCGCTCCGACGGAGTCATCGCGGACCTGGATCTGCTCGAGCAGACGGGCCCAGGTCCCGTCCGCCTCCCAGCGGGCGAACCGTTCATAGGCCGTCTGCCACGGCCCGTAGCGTTTGGGCAGGTCACGCCAAGGGGCACCGGTCCGCAACCGCCACAGCACCCCGTTGATCACCTGCCGGTGATCCCGCCACGGCCGCCCCCGGCCATCAACCCCCGGCAGCAAGGGCACTATCCGCTCCCACGCCGCATCCGTCAGCTCCCCACGACCCACCACGAGATCAATTATCAGACAGGCCCTAGG
>NZ_JASCXL010000253.1:0-936 GCF_030010595.1 Streptomyces sp. CC224B
CTAGGGCCTGTCTGGCAAAGGATCTTGGGTGGGTTCTCTGAGCCAGAGGATGAGTGAGGCGAGGTGGACGCCGGCCTTGTAGCGGTTGGCGAGTTTGTCGAAGCGGGTGGCGATGGCGCGGAATTGCTTGAGGCGGGCGAAGCAGCGTTCGACGACGTTGCGGTTCTTGTAGAGCTCGCGGTCGAAGGCCGGTGGTCTGCCGCCGGTCTGTCCGCGCCGCAGGCGGTTGGCCTTCTGGTCGGCCCGCTCGGGGATCACCGCCCGGACGCCCCTGCGTCGCAGGCCCTGGCGGATCGACCGTGACGAATACGCTTTGTCCGCCAGGACCGCATCGGGTCTGCGGCGCGGCCGCCCGGCACCGGTCCTGGGCACTCGCAGCTCGTTCAGGACCGTGTCGAAGACGGTCGAGTCGTTGACGTTGCCCGCTGACAGCACGACGGCCAGGGGAAGGCCCCGGCCGTCACAGGCCAGGTGGACCTTCGTCGTCAGCCCGCCGCGGGACCGGCCCAGCGCCTGACCAGCCGTTGCATGTGCCGGATCTTCCAGTTCGTCCCCCGGCGTGGCCCCTTTTTGCGGGCACCGGCGGCGTGCTGGTGAGCGCGGCTGACCGTGGAGTCGACGGAAACGGTCCACTCCAGGGTTCCGACGCAGTCGTCGCGGACCTGGGACTGCTCGAGCAGACGGGCCCAGGTGCCGTCGGCCTCCCAGCGGGCGAAGCGTTCATAGGCCGTCTGCCAGGGCCCGTAGCGTTCCGGCAGATCACGCCACGGAGCACCCGTCCTCAGCCGCCACAGCACCCCGTTGATCACCTGCCGGTGATCCCGCCACGGCCGCCCACGGCCATCAACACCCGGCAGCATGGGCGCAATCCGATCCCATGCCGCATCCGTCAACTCACCACGACCCACCACAAGATCAATTATCAGACAGGACCTA
>NZ_JASCXL010000254.1:0-936 GCF_030010595.1 Streptomyces sp. CC224B
GAGAACAACTTGCCCATCAAGTGCGGAACCAGCAGATCCCTCACCTCTGAAGCAGACGGCATGCACTCGCCTCCCTCTATCAGTCCGCAGCCGCCGAGCTTCCCTCCCTCGGCTTGTAAGCGGTGATAACGCCCTGCGGATTGATGCGATGATCACCACTGTAGACGCCCGGATTGGTTATCACCCTGAACGAGCCCCTCGGCGGACACCCCGGCTGCAGCCGCTCGTACCCCCAGGCACGGAGCTGATCGACCACCCGCGCCGCCGCCTTCTTCTCCGACCAAGGCGCAGACTCCAACGCCCCATTAGCGGCCCGCCGGTTCGCGATCCGCGCCGCCGGCCGCCGGTGGACCGGAGGCGTCGCTTTCTCCGCTGGCGGGTCGGGGGTTGGCGGGGACGGGGGGTTTCTTCGGCGGCCGCGGAGTCTTCGGCGGGTAGTCAGGCCGGGGCTTGACGGAAGCATCCTGCGCCCCGTCATCCACGCTCCGACGGTACGGCCGATCGATGCGCAGAGACCCGGCACTGCACCGCCTGAACTTCCGTGCGATCGCGCGGCGAACGCGCAAGGCGTCCCAATACGACGAAGGCCCCGCAGCCGGTCCGGGGCGGGGCCTTCTCGGCGGTCAGCCGGTCGGCTCGGCGGCTTCCCCCAGCATCCGGGAGCGCGCGCTGTGCTGATGCGCAGCGATACCGGCAGAGAAGATCGCCACCAGAGCCGCAACGTCGACATAAGCGCCGACAGCTTCGCCGATCTCAGGCCATGTGAGGACGATGACGACCACCACTGTGATCACCCACTGTTTCACCCCGGGGTTTGACAACCCCGGCAGGGGACAGGCCACACTCATCACTGAACCTCCTAGGGCCTGTCTGGCAAAGGATCTTGGGTGGGTTCTCTGAGCCAGAGGATGAGTGAGGCGAGGTGGACGCCGGCCT
>NZ_JASCXL010000255.1:0-905 GCF_030010595.1 Streptomyces sp. CC224B
CTAGGGCGTTTCCTTCGGATCACCGCGCGGACCAGATGAAGATGGCGGCGAGGTGGAGTCCGGCCAGGTAGATGGTCGCTGTCTTGTCGTAGCGGGTGGCCAGTCCGCGCCACTGCTTGAGTTTGTTGATGCACCGTTCGACGGTGTTGCGGTGCTTGTAGGCCTCACGGTCGAAGGCCGGTGGCCTGCCGCCGGCTTGGCCACGGCGTTGGCGCTTGGCGATCTGGTCGACCGGCTGCGGGATCACCGCCCTGATGCCGCGACGCCGCAGGCAACGGCGGATCGCGCGGGAGGAGTAGGCCTTGTCCGCGAGGACCGCGGTAGGTGTCGTGCGCGGTCTGCCGACCGGCCTGGGCACCCGCAGGCGGGTCATGACCTGCTCGAATGCGGGTGCGTCACCGGCCTGGCCGGGCGTGAGGAAGAAGGCCAGCGGACGGCATCGGCCGTCGGCGGCAAGATGGATCTTCGTGGTCAGTCCGCCGCGCGACCGCCCGAGGGCGTGCTCGTGCGGCTCGCCGTCCGGGGCCCCTTTTGACGGGCCCCGGCGGCGTGCTGGTGAGCCCGCACGATCGTGGAGTCGACCGCGACGACCCACTCGAGGTCGCCCTCGGCGTCGGCCTGGGCCAGCAGGGCGGTGAAGACCTTCTCCCAGGTGCCATCGGCCGCCCACTTCCGCAGCCGGTTGTGGGCGCCCTTCCACGAGCCGAAGTGCTCGGGCAGGTCCATCCACGGTGTCCCGGTGCGGTACTTGAAGGCGATGGCGTCGATCACCTGCCGGTGATCCCGCCACCGCCCACCCCGCCGAGGCGTCCGATCAGGCAGCAGCGGCTCGATCCGCGCCCACTGGGCGTCAGTCAACGACACACCCAGACCAACGACCGGATGATCCGAAGGAAACGGCCTAG
>NZ_JASCXL010000256.1:0-904 GCF_030010595.1 Streptomyces sp. CC224B
CTAGGCCGTTTCTTCTGGATCATCGAGCGGACCAGATGAAGATACCCGCGATGTGCAGAGCGGCCAGGTAGACGGTGGCGGTCTTGTCGTATCGAGTGGCAAGGCCGCGCCACTGCTTGAGTTTGTTGATGCACCGCTCGACGGTGTTGCGCTGCCGGTAGGCGGTCTTGTCGAAGGCCGGCGGCCTGCCGCCGGATCGGCCGCGGTGTTTGCGCCTGGCGATCTGGTCGGCGGGCTGAGGGATGACCGCCCTGATGCCCCGACGGCGCAAGTGGGTGCGGATGGCGCGGGAGGAATACGCCTTGTCGGCCAGGACCACCTGCGGGGTCACCCGTGGCCGTCCGATAGGCCTGGGCACTCGTAAGCGGGCCATGACCTGTGTGAAGGCGGGTGCGTCGCCCGCCTGGCCCGGTGTGATGTGGAAGGCCAGGGGGCGGCAACGGCCGTCAGAGGCCAGGTGGATCTTGGTGGTCAGTCCGCCGCGTGAGCGTCCCAGAGCGTGGTCACCCGGCTCGCTGGCCGGGGCCCCTTTTGACGGGCCCCGGCGGCGTGCTGATGTGCGCGGACGATGGTGGAGTCGACCGCGACGACCCAGTCGAGGTCGCCTTCGGCATCGGCCTGGGTCAGCAGAGCGGTGAAGACCTTCTCCCAGGTGCCGTCGGCGGCCCACTTCCGCAGGCGGTTATGGATGCCCTTCCAGGAACCGAACTCCTCGGGCAGGTCCATCCACGGCGAGCCGGTGCGGTACTTCCATGCGATCGCGTCGATCACCTGTCGGTGATCCCGCCAGCGCCCGCCCCGCTTTGGCGCTCGATCGGGTAACAGCGGTTCGATCCGCGCCCACTGCGCGTCAGTCAGCGACACAACCAAACCAACGATCAGATGATCCGAAGGAAACGGCCTA
>NZ_JASCXL010000257.1:0-895 GCF_030010595.1 Streptomyces sp. CC224B
CCCGGCCACGATGAGCCGCTCCTCGGCGTCCGCGTACGCCGCTGCCCAGTCGTCGCCCGGGACCTCGGCGACGTTTCCGGGTTCAGCTGCTCTGTAGGTGCCTTGCATGATGTGCGGATAGGCAAGCGTATTGCCCAGGACGTGGGCGATCAGAGCGCGGATGTCGAACTCGTGGCAAGGGGTGGGTGTGTCGAGCTGCCCGGGTTCGACGGTGGCGACGAGTGCGGCGAACTGGCCGGCCGCGCGGTACAGCAGTGGCCGGGGGTCTTTGGGGGTGTTCATCGGGGCTGGCTTCCTTCCGTCAGCGATGTGAGGTGAGCGGATCAAGACAGCTCAGCCGTGGTACGACAGGTTCAGGGCCAGGGCGGCCACCGCCAGGGAGAAGAACATGGCCCAGCCGCCGAAGTGGTAGTCGCGAGCTCGCAGGTGGGCACCGAACGCGACGAGGAAGTACAACACGAGGCCGCCCGCGGCGAGCGCGCCCAGCACCGGCACGGCGAACCCCGCCAGCAACCCCAGTGCGCCCAGCGCCAGCAGCACGCCGAACGGGCGCATCGTCGAGTGAGGCAGCCCCATCTTGTCCGCCTGACTTCTGGGGTAGTCGTGACCGACGAGGTTTGCGACGGCGGCGAATGCGTTGGTGACCGAGGCGAGAAGAGTGACTGCGAGATAGGCGGCGAACACGAGGTTTCCTGTTCCTTGTAAAGGACAACTGGCTGTTCACGGAGTTGACGGGCCGGCTCTTTGAAAAGTGACATGCCATCGCGTGATCTAGGTCATGGCACGGCGCCCGAGTGCGACACCTCCGGACCGACATCGGCCAGAAGCGCGTGCGCCGACCACGGATGCCACCGCGTCTACACCGACTCGAAGATCATTGCGGGACAAGCCTTAG
>NZ_JASCXL010000258.1:0-716 GCF_030010595.1 Streptomyces sp. CC224B
GACGAGGGCAGTTCGGTGTAGGAGCCGAGGCCGAAGGCGGGGTTCTGCTTGCGGATCTCGATCATGCGCCGGGTCCAGTGCAGCAGGGAGGACGGCGAGGACATGGCGGCCTCGACGTTGGTGACCTGGTAACCGTAGACCGGGTCCATGATCGCGGCCAGGCAGAGGCGGCCGGGGTCGCAGGAGGAGAAGCCGGCGTTGCGGTCGGGGGTCCACTGCATGGGGGTGCGTACCGCGTCGCGGTCGCCGAGCCAGATGTTGTCGCCCATGCCGATCTCGTCGCCGTAGTACAGGATCGGTGAGCCGGGCAGGGACAGCAGCAGGGCGGTGAACAGCTCGATCTGGTTGCGGTCGTTGTCCAGGAGCGGGGCGAGGCGGCGGCGGATGCCGATGTTGGCGCGCATGCGCGGGTCCTTGGCGTACTCCGCGTACATGTAGTCGCGTTCCTCGTCGGTGACCATCTCCAGGGTCAGTTCGTCGTGGTTGCGCAGGAAGATGCCCCACTGGCAGCCCGAGGGGATGGCCGGGGTCTTGGCCAGGATCTCGGAGACGGGGTAGCGCGACTCGCGGCGCACGGCCATGAAGATCCGCGGCATGACGGGGAAGTGGAAGGCCATGTGGCACTCGTCGCCGCCGTTCTCGAACGAGCCGAAGTAGTCCACGACGTCCTCGGGCCACTGGTTGGCCTCGGCCAGCAGCACCGTGTCCGGGTAGTG
>NZ_JASCXL010000259.1:0-654 GCF_030010595.1 Streptomyces sp. CC224B
GGCGACGTCGTGGTGGACGGCGGGAACTCCCGCTGGACGGACGACGAGAAGCACGCCGCCGAGCTCGCCGAGCGCGGCATCGGCTTCGTCGACTGCGGTGTCTCGGGCGGTGTCTGGGGCCTGCAGAACGGCTACGCGCTGATGTACGGCGGTGACGAGGAGAACGTCGCCAAGGTGCAGCCGGTCTTCGACGCGCTCAAGCCGGAGGGCGACTTCGGCTCGGTGCACGCGGGCAAGGTCGGCGCGGGCCACTTCGCGAAGATGGTCCACAACGGCATCGAGTACGCGATGATGCAGGCCTACGCCGAGGGCTGGGAGCTGCTTGAGGCGGTGGACTCGGTCACCGACGTGCGTGAGGTCTTCCGCTCCTGGCAGGAGGGCACGGTCATCCGCTCCTGGCTGCTCGACCTGGCGGTCAAGGCGCTGGACGACGACGAGCACCTGGAGCGGCTGCGCGGTTTCGCGGCCGACTCCGGGGAGGGCCGCTGGACGGTCGAGGCGGCGATCGACAACGCGGTGCCGCTGCCCGCGATCACCGCGTCGCTGTTCGCCCGGTTCTCCTCGCGCCAGGACGACTCGCCGCAGATGAAGATGATCGCCGCGCTGCGCAACCAGTTCGGCGGCCACGCGGTCGAGTCCAAGAGCGAGCACTGA
>NZ_JASCXL010000260.1:0-647 GCF_030010595.1 Streptomyces sp. CC224B
TGGACGGGCAGGAGGGTGTCGATGCCGGTGAGGGTGAGCATGCGCATCAGGCGGTCGGGGACGGCGGCGAGGCTCAGGGATCCGCTGGCTTCCTGGGCCGCGTGCCAGATGCCGATGATCGCGCTGAGACCGGCGGAGTCGCAGAAGCCGACCTGTGCCAGATCCAGGGCCAGGCCTGAGTGACCGTGCTGGATGATCTCCAGGGCACCGGAGCGCAGGCTGGGCGCGGTGTGCACGTCCACGTCCCCGGCGACCGTGACAATCACAAGGTCGGGGCGCGGGTGCTGGACGGTCAGGTGGAGCGTGTGGGTCACGTCGGTCATCACTCCTGGCCGAAGTGTTCGGGCGCGCCGGCGGTGTGGGCGGTGGCGGCGCCACCGGTCTCGGGTACCACGGTGGAGTCGGACACGGCGCCAGGGTGGGGTACGGACAGGGTCAGCAGCGCCACGTCGTCGCCGGCCCCCTCGGTCAGCGAGGCCAGCAGCGTTACGGTGTCGTCCACCAGGGTGGTAGCCGTCAGCGGGCCGGTGCGCTGGTGGAGGAAGCCGGTCAGGCCGTCCTCACCGAGCATGGCGCCCTGCGCGGTACGGGCTTCGGTCAGCCCGTCAGTGTAGAGGAACAGGCCCTCTCCGGGTGCCAGGCGGAAG
>NZ_JASCXL010000261.1:0-619 GCF_030010595.1 Streptomyces sp. CC224B
AGAACGCCGCGTCGAAGCTGGGTGAGGCCACCTGCAGGACGCGGGAGTCGGTGTCCAGCGCCATTCGTTCGCGGGTGGTGGCGCTGAGCGCGGCCAGACCGGCGTGCGTGACCGTCACGCCCTTGGGGCGTCCCGTCGAGCCCGACGTGTAGATCACGTACATCGGGTGGGCGGGGGTCAGTTCGGTGTCGGGGTCGTGGTCCGGGCTGTGCGCCCAGGCGTGCCGTATGTGGGCCGTGTCGACCGCGATGACGCGTGTGGCCGGTCCTGTGGGCAGGTTGTGCGTGGATTCGGTGGTGGTCAGGATCGCTGCGGGGGCCGCATCGTCGATCATGTAGGTGATGCGGTCGGCGGGGTATTCCAGGTCGAGGGGGAGGTATGCGGCGCCTGCTTTCATGATGCCGAGAGCGATTGCCACCTGTTCCGGGCAGCGCGGCATCGCGACGCCGACCGGCTGTTCCGGGCCGATGCCCTGGGCGATCAGCCAGTGCGCGATGCGGTTCGCCCGCGTGTTCAGCTCCGCGTAGGTCCAGGTGGTGTGCTCCGACTCGACCGCGGGTGCCTGTGGGGCTGCCCGCACGCGGGCGGCGAACATGTCCGGGAACGTGGCCGGTTCGAC
>NZ_JASCXL010000262.1:0-604 GCF_030010595.1 Streptomyces sp. CC224B
CCGCTGATCGGAGGGTCACCCACATGATCGTCAATGAGCCCGTCCAGGACACCTTCGAGGACACCCCCGCCAAGGACCGCGACCCCGACTGGTTCAAGCGCGCCGTGTTCTACGAGGTCCTCGTCCGCTCCTTCCAGGACAGCAACGGCGACGGCGTCGGCGACCTCAAGGGCCTCACCGCCAAGCTCGACTACCTGCAGTGGCTCGGCGTGGACTGCCTGTGGCTGCCGCCGTTCTTCAAGTCCCCGCTGCGCGACGGCGGCTACGACGTCTCCGACTACACCTCCGTGCTGCCCGAGTTCGGCGACCTGGCCGACTTCGTGGAGTTCGTCGACAGCGCCCACCAGCGGGGCATGCGCGTCATCATCGACTTCGTCATGAACCACACCAGCGACCAGCACCCGTGGTTCCAGGCCTCGCGCAACGACCCCGAAGGCCCCTACGGCGACTACTACGTCTGGGCCGACGACGACAAGCAGTACCAGGACGCCCGCATCATCTTCGTCGACACCGAGGCCTCCAACTGGACCTTCGACCCCGTCCGCAAGCAGTACTACTGGCACCGCTTCTTCTCCCACCAGCCCGACCTCAACTACGAGAACCC
>NZ_JASCXL010000263.1:0-526 GCF_030010595.1 Streptomyces sp. CC224B
CCCATCGGCAGGAAGAGCCCGTCGCCCTTGCCGATGAGCTTCTCGGCGCCGGGCTGGTCGAGGATGACGCGGCTGTCGGCGAGCGAGGAGGTGGCGAACGCGAGCCGCGAGGGGACGTTCGCCTTGATCAGACCGGTGACGACGTCCACCGACGGCCGCTGGGTCGCGAGCACCAGGTGGATGCCGGCCGCGCGCGCGAGCTGGGTGATGCGCACGATCGAGTCCTCGACGTCACGCGGCGCGACCATCATCAGGTCGGCCAGCTCGTCGACGATGGCCAGCAGGTACGGGTACGGGCTGAGCTCCCGCTCGCTGCCCGCCGGTGCCTTCACCGTTCCGGCGCGCACGGCCTGGTTGAAGTCGTCGATGTGCCGGAAGCCGTACGCCGCGAGGTCGTCGTAGCGCAGGTCCATCTCCCGGACGACCCACTGGAGCGCCTCGGCGGCCCGCTTGGGGTTGGTGATGATCGGCGTGATCAGGTGCGGGATGCCCTCGTACGCGGTGAGCTCGACGCGCTTGGGGTCGA
>NZ_JASCXL010000264.1:0-496 GCF_030010595.1 Streptomyces sp. CC224B
GGTATCAACATATCTGGCGTTGACTTTTGGCACGCTGTTGAGTTCTCAAGGAACGGACGCTTCCTTTGTACTCACCCTCTCGGGCTTTCCTCCGGGCGCTTCCCTTCGGTATTTCGTGTTTCCGACTCTATCAGATCTTTCCGGCTTCCCGGTCCGTTCCGATTTCCTCGGTGCCTTTCGGGGCTTCGCTTTCGCGTTTCCCTTTCCGGCGGCTCCGACTTTATCAGAAGTTCTGAGTCGGAATTTCCGCTCCGTTCGGGGTGGCCTCCGGCACGTTGCCGTGCGCGTCGGTTCCCCCGCTGGCGGAGCCGTAAACGTACTGGAGCGGGGGGGGGGGGGGGGGGGGGGGGGGGGGGGGGGGGGGGGGGGGGGGGGGGGGCGCGGGGGGGGGGGGGGGGGGCGGGGGGGGGGGGGGGGGGGGGCGGGGGGGCGGGGCCGGGCGCGCGGCGCGGCCGGGGCCGCCCGGCGCGGCGGCGGCCCGGCGCCCCGCCCCGGG
>NZ_JASCXL010000265.1:0-474 GCF_030010595.1 Streptomyces sp. CC224B
GGCAGTCGACGGCGTCGAGCAGTACGTGCTCCAGCTCTGGCCGCAGGCCTAAGCCGCAGTTCGGCGGGCCGGGCACCACAACGCCGCCGCAGCCATCCAGCTGCGGGGGCGTTGCGAGCTTGGGGCGGCGGCTCAGTCGAGGCGTTCGCCGAGCTTCGCCGCCTGCCGGTCGCCATCCTTCGTATCCCACCACTCGAACAGACGGATACGGAAATCGTTGGCGATGCCACGGACGAGGTGGTGCGGCGGTTGACCGTTGAAGATCGCCATCTGCTGCCGGTCGCTCTCCAACCGGACCCGCCACCGCTGTTGGAAAGCCTCCAGCTCGACCACCAGCGTGAACGTCCGCCTGTGCTCCACCACACCCAAGCCGGTCACGGTCAATTCAGAAGTGCCCGAGAACAACTTGCCCATCAAGTGCGGAACCAGCAGATCCCTCACCTCTGAAGCAGACGGCATGCACTCGCCTCCCTC
>NZ_JASCXL010000266.1:0-446 GCF_030010595.1 Streptomyces sp. CC224B
TTCCACACCGAGCTGGCCGGTGCCTCCTTCGACGCCTACCAGATGCAGTTCGACTTCCACCTGGCCGGTGCGGTCGAGCCGGAGCGGATGCGGGCGGCCGGACAGGCACTGCTGGACCGCCACCCCACGCTGCGGGCGGCGTTCACCACCGACAGCGCCGGAGACCGCGTCCAGATCATCCAGAACAGCGTCACGCTGCCCTGGCACGAGGAGGACCTGAGCGGTTTCGCCGCCAAGGAGCGCGCGGAGCGGCTGAAGCAGTTCCTGGCCGCTGAGCACGGCACCCGCTTCGACGTGGCCAGGGCGCCGCTGGCGCGGATGTCCCTGGTCAAGATGGCCGATGACGCCTGGGAGCTGGTCTTCACCGCCCACCACGCCCTGTTCGACGGCTGGTCCATCCCGCTCCTGATGCAGGACTTGATGCGGCTGTACGGCACGGCCGGGGA
>NZ_JASCXL010000267.1:0-434 GCF_030010595.1 Streptomyces sp. CC224B
CCGCGCTCGGCGAGCTCGGCGGCGTGCTTCTCGTCGTCCGTCCAGCGGGAGTTCCCGCCGTCCACCACGACGTCGCCCTCGGAGAGCAGTTCCTTCAGTTCGTCGACGGTCGCCTGGGTGGGGGCGCCGGCCGGGACCATCACCCAGACCACGCGCGGGCCTTCGAGCTTCTCGACCAGTTCGGCGAGGGACGCGACGTCGGAGACCTCGGGGTTGCGGTCGTAGCCGATGACGGTGTGGCCCGCGCGGCGGATGCGCTCGCGCATGTTGCCGCCCATCCTGCCGAGGCCGACGAGGCCCAGTTGCATCGTTGCCATGTCAGTTCACTCGCTTTCCGCGGTACGGCCGCGCAGGGCGCGGTACTTGTTGACCAGTGCGGTGGTGGAGGGGTCGAGGCCGGGGACGGTGGTGCCTTCGGTCAGGGCCGGCTCGAC
>NZ_JASCXL010000268.1:0-429 GCF_030010595.1 Streptomyces sp. CC224B
TCCGACTCGACCGCGGGTGCCTGTGGGGCTGCCCGCACGCGGGCGGCGAACATGTCCGGGAACGTGGCCGGTTCGACGTCTTGAGTGGTTACGGCGCGCTCGGCCGCGAGGAGTTCGCCTCGCTCTTTCTGCGTGAGCAGGTCTGCGTCGCTGATGCGGTGGGAGGGGTCGGTGACCGCAGTGGTCAGCAGCCGCTCCCAGCGGGCGATCAGGGTTTCGATGGTGCTGGCGTCGAACAGCTCGGCGGAGTACTCAGCAGCGATGCAGATGCCGGCAGGCCGGTGGTCTTCGAAGGTCTCGTTGAGACTGAAGTAGAGGTCGAAACGGGCGGTTCCGGTGCCGCTGACGTGCTCCTGCACTTGGAGGCCGGGTAGGTCGAAGTGGGCCTGGTCGTTGTTCTGCAGTGCCAGTGCGATCTGGAACAGCGGG
>NZ_JASCXL010000269.1:0-429 GCF_030010595.1 Streptomyces sp. CC224B
TCCGACTCGACCGCGGGTGCCTGTGGGGCTGCCCGCACGCGGGCGGCGAACATGTCCGGGAACGTGGCCGGTTCGACCTCCCGGCTCTCCTGGGAATGGTGAGCGACGAGGAGCTCACCACGCTCCTGCTCGGTGAGCAGGTCTGCGTCGCTGATGCGGTGGGAGGGGTCGGCGACCGCAGTGGTCAGCAGCCGCTCCCAGCGGGCGATCAGGGTTTCGATGGTGCTGGCGTCGAACAGCTCGGTGGAGTACTCGGTCGCGATACGGATGCCGGCGGGCAAGCGGTCTTCGAAGGTCTCCTCGAGACTGAGGAATATATCGAAGCGGGCCGTGCCGGTGGTGCCCGCGTCAGCCTGCACTTGGAGGCCGGGTAGGTCGAAGTGGGCCTGGTCGTTGTTCTGCAGTGCCAGTGCGATCTGGAACAGCGGG
>NZ_JASCXL010000270.1:0-363 GCF_030010595.1 Streptomyces sp. CC224B
CACGCCCTGTTCGACGGCTGGTCCATCCCGCTCCTGATGCAGGACTTGATGCGGCTGTACGGCACGGCCGGGGATGCTTCCGCGCTGGGCCGGCCGCGTGCCTACCGTGATTTCCTGGCCTGGCTGTCGCGCCAGGACCGGGAGGCGACCGCGCGCGTATGGGCCAAGGAGCTGGAGGGCGTGGACGAGCCCACGCTGCTGCTGCCCGTCGGCTCCGACGAGCAGGGCCAGTCCTCGGGCGTCGGCCAGATCGATGTGCCGCTGAGTGCGGAGCAGTCGCGTGCGCTGACGCGTCGTGCCGGTGAGCTGGGCGTGACG
This sequence comes from Streptomyces sp. CC224B, assembly GCF_030010595.1. Lineage (NCBI taxonomy): Bacteria > Bacillati > Actinomycetota > Actinomycetes > Kitasatosporales > Streptomycetaceae > Streptomyces > Streptomyces sp. CC224B. The sequence goes on from NZ_JASCXL010000270.1 coordinate 319, forward strand.
CTGAACACGGTGGTGCAGGGTGCGTGGGCGATGCTGCTGGCAGGC
>NZ_JASCXL010000271.1:0-356 GCF_030010595.1 Streptomyces sp. CC224B
GACATGCCCGCGCTGGCCGCCCTGAACGTCACCGCGTACGTCGCCGACGGCGAGCAGGGGCCGCGCCTGGTCACCCGGCTCGACTACCCCTCCGGCCTGTTCACGCAGGCCGAGGTGGAGGAGCTGGCCGAGCTGTGGCGCACCGCCCTCGAAGGCCTCGCCCGGCACGCCGCCGCCCCGGAGGCGGGCGGCCTCACACCCTCGGACGTACCGCTGGTCGAGGTGGGCCAGCGCGACCTGGACACGTGGGAGGAGACCTACGCGGGTCTGGCCGACGTGTGGCCGCTGACCGCGATGCAGGAGGGCCTGCTCTTCCACACCGAGCTGGCCGGTGCCTCCTTCGACGCCTACCAGAT
>NZ_JASCXL010000272.1:0-345 GCF_030010595.1 Streptomyces sp. CC224B
CTTGGGGTTGGTGATGATCGGCGTGATCAGGTGCGGGATGCCCTCGTACGCGGTGAGCTCGACGCGCTTGGGGTCGACGAGGACCATCCGCACGTCCTCCGGGGTCGCCCGGACCATGATCGAGGTGATCAGGCAGTTGATGCACGACGACTTGCCGGAGCCGGTGGCGCCGGCGACGAGGATGTGCGGCATCTTCGCGATGTTCGCCATCACGTAGCCGCCCTCGACGTCCTTGCCGAGCGCGACCAGCATCGGGTGCTCGTCCTCGGCGGCGTCGGCGAGCCGCAGCACGTCGCCGACCTTGACCATCTCGCGGTCGGTGTTCGGGATCTCGATGCCGACGGC
>NZ_JASCXL010000273.1:0-323 GCF_030010595.1 Streptomyces sp. CC224B
ACCTTCGACCCCGTCCGCAAGCAGTACTACTGGCACCGCTTCTTCTCCCACCAGCCCGACCTCAACTACGAGAACCCCGCCGTGCAGACGGAGGTCCTCGCGGCGCTGCGGTTCTGGCTGGACCTCGGGATCGACGGCTTCCGCCTTGACGCGGTGCCGTACCTGTTCGCGGAGGAGGGCACCAACTGCGAGAACCTGCCCGCCTCGCACGCCTTCCTGCGGCGGGTACGGGCCGAGATCGACGCCCACTACCCGGACACGGTGCTGCTGGCCGAGGCCAACCAGTGGCCCGAGGACGTCGTGGACTACTTCGGCTCGTTCGA
>NZ_JASCXL010000274.1:0-323 GCF_030010595.1 Streptomyces sp. CC224B
ACCTTCGACCCCGTCCGCAAGCAGTACTACTGGCACCGCTTCTTCTCCCACCAGCCCGACCTCAACTACGAGAACCCGGCCGTCCAGGAGGAGATCATCTCCGCGCTGCGGTTCTGGCTCGACCTGGGCATCGACGGCTTCCGCCTGGACGCCGTGCCCTACCTCTACGCGGAGGAGGGCACCAACTGCGAGAACCTGCCGCGCACCCACCACTTCCTCCGCCGCGTGCGCGCGGAGATCGACGCGCACTACCCGGACACGGTGCTGCTGGCCGAGGCCAACCAGTGGCCCGAGGACGTCGTGGACTACTTCGGCTCGTTCGA
>NZ_JASCXL010000275.1:0-313 GCF_030010595.1 Streptomyces sp. CC224B
ATGCACCAGGTGACCGGGCTGCGGGCGCTGTTCGACACCATGGTGGTCTTCGAGTCCTACCCCATCGACGGTGCCGCTTTGAGTGAGGCCTACTCGGCCGCGGGTATCTCGGTGACCGGGATCAGCCCGCTCAGCGGCACCCACTACCCGCTGACCGTCATCGCCCTCGCCGAGCCGCACCTGAAGGTCACCCTCCAGCACCAGCACCACCTCCTTGACCAGGAACACGCACGCGCCATCGCCCTGCGTCTGGGCCGTGTGCTGGCCCAGCTGGCCGAGGACCCGACGACCCCGTACGGCGGCATCGATCTGC
>NZ_JASCXL010000276.1:0-306 GCF_030010595.1 Streptomyces sp. CC224B
CGGAGGGGTCGGTGTTGGCCCCGCACAAGACCACGGCGACCTTCTCGCCGCTGGCGGGCCGGTAGAGGCGGCTCGTGGCGGCGGGACCGGGCGGCACCTCCCGGCCGGGCGCGTGCTGGTCGGGGTAGGTAAGGGCGGCCAGGGCGGTCGCGGCGCCGTGTTCGACGGCCACCTTGCGGTGGTCCCACAGGGCCTGCCGGGCCCGGATGATCTCGCTGTCGGGCACCAGCACCGAGGACACGCCGTCCTGGCGGGCGGCGTGCAGGGCCATGGCGGAGGTGCGGCGGGCCCCCAGGGAGTCGGCGG